>JAFAHS010000079.1 GCA_019237115.1 Deltaproteobacteria bacterium | reverse complement strand
CCCGAAGCTGTGCAGCTTTCGAATCCACTGGCAATCGAGCACATCGCTCTTGCTTCGCCCGGGCACGTTTTTGACGTGCCGCGCATTAACCACTCGGACTTCAAAGCCATACTGCTCCAAAACTTCGTAAAGACTAATCCAGTAAATACCGGTGGACTCCAGTGCAACGGTTTCAATGCCACAGCGCTTTAACCAGGCTGCCAACTCGTGGAGGTCTGGCGTAAAGGCCTGAAAGGTACGTACAGGCTGGGGATCTCGATCGGGAGGCACCGACACCAGATGCTCTTTGCTGCCAACATCGATCCCCGCAGCGTTGGGGTTAATCAAAGGCAGGCTTGCGAAATGAACTTTTTTAGTGGCTTTGTTTTTCTTTGTGAGCATAGCTTTTGATTGCTTCAATAAAATGGGGCAGGCTCGGCCCGGCAGCGGAATCGGTTTACTAGACTCTCCAACGGGGTCGAGCTTCCCTTAAAAGGGGGGCGCCACCAAACAAATCACCGCCAAAGTACCGGAACCATGCTAGCTAACGGGCACAAGAGCACCAAACAAGCGTCCGGTCTTAGCTTGCCGAAACCAGCCCTCGCACACCGTATGCACATCCGAATAACCAAAACCAAGTTCCTTGCACAAGTCACAGAGCCGCAGGCTCTTGTGATCGCTAGCTAGCGCCGCCAAAGAGCCCGTTGGGCGGATAACAAGGCAAGCGACACGAAGGCCACGCCTAGAAAGGTAAGCCACTTCCTCGAGTGTCGACCCCCAACCAAAGCCACCGTCAACGCGACAACGGGGCCGACCGTGACAAGATAGTTGCTGACGCTGCCGACCCCGCCGTAGTACGCGTCTGGCGTCCGTTCGCACGATGGTTGACATTATTTACGCGCATACATTCACTCACAAGGACCCAGCTGGTTCCTGTCTCCCACTGTCCCTGATCGATGCGCTAACTCCGAAAAAGATTGGCGACCTGACTCAGCCATCCACTTCGCTAGCCGATTATACCATCCCGAAATGGGATGACGTATCTAAACTGACCGCCCGCAAAGACGGCAAAACCTACGCCGAATGCGGTACCTATGAGGATCACGCGCAGTTCTAATAGCGACACAACGCCGCAGTCATGCATGAGCCATTAGCGCATAGCGCCCGCCTCGGTATCCCAGCACAAAGCTACGCTGATCACGTCGGCAACGTGATCAAATATGCGCGTCATTTTGCTCACGAAGTCGCTACGTACTCGGTCACGCGGGGCGGAGCACTAACCGACGTGGTAGGGCAGGTCGCGCCTTACCACGACCTGGGTAAACTCGATGAGATTTTTCAACAGGTGTTGCGAACCAATTCCCACAACGAAACCGGCTATAACCACGTTGATGCTGGTACCGCGTATTTGCGGTCCCTCAAACAATACGAAGCCGCACTCTGCGTGTACTCGCACCATCGCGGGCTGCGGTCGTTGCCTGAGGAAACATCAAAAGGTAAACTGGTTCTTCGCGACCCTAAACAACTCACCGGGCTAGACCAAACCTCCTGGCAACGCACCGATGAGCATCTCACCGATTATCTTTGCCAGCATCACCAGATTTTTGAACCTGTCACGCCAACCAAAAACGAGCATTTAAGCGGACTCCTGCGGCGACTGACACTCTCTTGCTTGGTTGACGCGGATCATTCGGATACAGCGATAAGCTATCCTGTCTGGTACTAGATGGTGACAAGCCAGCAGCCGCACCCCTGTGTTTTTCTCGCATGATGACTCAACGTGGTAGCGGTAGGCCAGCGACCCCGGCGAACGAGCGTTCCGGAGATCCGGCATCATTTTGATACCAGGAGTGTTTAGCCGAGGACCCATCCTCAACGCCGTAATTGAGCGACCTACCGCGCGGCCCGGGCGCGGCGGGAAGCCCGAGTAACTCCGCCGCATAGATTCGTAAGTCGTAGGCGGGGACGTTCGCAGGAATTGAAGCACCCGACCGTGTTCTAGTGTATGGGACATCCTGATCTTGGGTGTATTCCCTCACGTGTATTACCGACCGATCCGGATTCAACACCACGGTCCCACTCCAGCCTTGTCCCGAACTGTTAACCACCATCACAAGGATCCTGCCATCCTCCTGATTGACGATGTATTCCACCGGAGAACCGATGACATGTGCCGGGATCACCGCGTTCTGCAAATAGTCGAATAACGCAGTTCCGATCGACAGGAACGAATCTCGTCGCGAGCTCTGCAAGTACGTCGGCGTAGACAGAATCACCTTGCCCCGTCCGACCGTGTTGACGGTGATAAGCAGATCCCCCGACACCGTGGACGCCAGGGGCACGGCTGTCGTCGGAGTCACGACCGTGTAGTTGAACGGCTTCTCGGCCCACACCGTGCCTGTCGGCAACCATCGCGAATCCGACGCCGCCTTCGTGGTCGCGCTCATGCGTACGCCCAACAGCGGTTCATCGGCAGCGGAGACCTGCTTGGCGTTGACCGCCAGGGTGCCGCCCGCCTGTACCCATGCGGTAAGCGTCGCCCGCAGCGAGGGATCGATCGTGACGTCCCCCAGCAGTGCGGTCGCGCGATAGCGTCGCATGCTATCCACTGAGGCGCGTGTCGTGATCACATCTAGGTTGTCTCCCCAACGCGTGCGCGCCATGGGTTCCCAAGGCCGAGGATCTCCCCCTGCCGCTAGATAGGCGCGGAAGGTCGCCGCATTCGGCTTTCCGCTCGCATCCAGGAAGGGCGCACCCGGCGTCTGCCCCTGGAGCCAGTGATTCGGATATGCGACCTTGAAGAAGTTGTTGATCATGTAGTCGCCTTCGCTGTAGGCGATGTCCTGATACCAAACCGAATCGACCTGATTGTAGTAGCCGTGCTTGGTGTCGAAGCCATTGAAGTGATCGAGCAAGAGCGCGAGGCCGGGGACGGAACGGCCAACGTCTGGGTGCCGGATGAGCGCAAACTCTGCGAAGTCCCTGACGGCCTCGCCGAACGGATTCAATTTGCCGCTCGGATGGTAGTAGACGGTCGGTTCGATATGGATCGCGTGTGCGCCGGCCAGGAAGGCAACGTAGAGGTGTCGGCGGAGATAGCTCGGCGACCAGCCGCCGAGTAGCGTTCCTGCGCTGTCGAACGAGGTCGCGAGATTGTTCGAGGTGCGCCATGTTGAAATATCGATTCCCCATGGGCGGTCCACCTGGGCGGCGGCTCCGCGCAAAAAGGCTATGCCCGTCGACAGATCGCCGAGTTCGTCGATCCCGCGTTCCAGGAAACAAAAGTCTACGCCAAGATCATAAGCATAGAAGGCGTTCGGCGAATAATCGGTGATAGCAGCGAGCGTCGAGGCGCGCGAGCCGAGCGGCGTCGAGAGGTACGAATGCAGCGGAGCGTGGGCGGTCTCGTAATACCCGACGAACTTGCGGTAAGCATCTAGCCGGGATAGGCCCCGATATCGTGGGCGCCCGTTCGGGACCCATGAGCCGCCGGATTGGTCCCATTCTGTCATCAGAGCCCACAGCGTCTTCTTTCCTCCGGCCAACCTAATCGAGGCGAGTGCTAAGCGCTGCTGCTCGATGTAGTCGGCGGACCAGCCGGACGTGAGCGATGAGCCGGGCAATTCCAGCATGAGCCTGGCGTTCCGGTTCTGAACAAACTGGATGAGTCCGGCATCCAGCAGCGGCGAGAAGCTGAATCCGGTTATCATCCCTTTGTCGAAGTTGTTCGAGGCAGCCGGATCGGTGTAGGCCTTGGCACCGTAGAACCCCTGATAGAGATCGAAGGTGGATTGATTGAAGGAGTCGGCTGAGTGGGCCTTCAGTAGCCAGAGAGACAGAACCACCGCTGCTGCCGGGCAGAGAAAGAACCGAATCCGGCACGCCCCTCCCGGCCGATGTCGTAGTCTCCGGTGCAGCATCAGTGCTCCACTCGGAACAATCGGTAATCCCTGTTCTGGAAACACAAAGTCAGCTTTGCGCGTGCGGAGTACACGGCTAATCTTTGCTGCGAGTCGTTCCATGGCGATTCCTTCGTGTAGATGAAGTAGGACGCGTTGCGAAGGTCGTCGGGGTCCGAAGTCAGGCACAACCGTCGGGTAAAGAAATGGAAGGCCCTGGGCTTGAAGAACGAGAACACCGCCTCAGGAGGCGTGTTGGCGCGCACCCACCGGAACAATTCCGTGCTCTCGGAATCGAAAGGATGCCAGGAGTCGCGGGACGCCTTCTGAGTCACGATGAAAAAGAGGGAGGAGGCCAACATAACGGCGCTCATTACGGCGGGGACGGCCTTCAAGAGAGATGCGTATTTGAACCTTGGCGCGATATTTGCCGCGGCAGCTTGGAAACCGAGCACGAGAAAGAGTGCCGAAAGAGGCGCGAGCGGGATCATGAACCGGTATCCTTGGCCTTGCTCCGGCCAAACGATGTAGAGCGCCAACGTGAGTAGGAAATAGCAACTGAGGTGTGCGCTCCGAACTAGGCAACTCGCTGCGCCACAGATGATCAACGGCGCCAGGACCATTGCGGCAACACCCGAGAGGCGCCCGCCCGTAAAGAGGTCGAACAGGGCGATCGGGTAAGTCATCGCATTTGACACTATCGTCTGAACGCTGATGTGGCTGAGCATTCGGCCGTAGGCAGTGCCTCCTCCGGGGAAGAGTCCTTCCCAGACCACTGCAAAGACTGCAAACGCCAAACAGGGTGTCAGAAGTGCGGCTGCACGCCTCGACCGCGATTCTTCTCTCGAAGCCATCGCCTGCGAGAACATCAGTGCAGGCAAAAGTAGAATCCCGCTGGTACGCATGGTGAATGCTACGGCCGCCAGCCCACCAGCCAGCAGCGGAGGCCAGATCCGCAACGGTCGGCTCTGCAGGGCCCGCCCGGCCGTGACCAATGCAGCGACGGAGAAGAACGCGAACGGCAGTTCCGACAGGATGTGATTGCTGTAGTGTGCCAATAACGGATTGAAGGCGATCAACGACGTAGCGACCAACGCTCCACGCCCAGTCGTGAATTGCTGGGCCAACATCCAGGTCACCAAGGCTACGAGCGCGAAGAACACGACGTTTATCCGCTTGAAAGTCATGAGGTCAAAACTGAACAGTCTCGCCTCACCGGCAAGCAGCACAGGCAGGCCCCAGGGATAAACGTCAGGACCGTCCTGACGCACGGAGTTGTGCATCATGAAAGCATTCCGCGAAACGCAATCGGCCGTGCTCCCGTCGCCGAGGGACCTCGCCTGCAGCAGGTATTGGGCCCAATCGTCAGCCCAAGTACAGTGATCGTTCAACAATCGTATCCCCGAAAGTGCTGCGAAGCAGAGCATAGCAGTGAGCAGCAGCACGTCAGTACTGAGTGAAGTGTCCTTCGGAGAGCGAGGGGCGGCCGCTCGCTTCTGGGAGGATTGTGATTCCTCCAATTTGCCTGCGTCAAACGGTCGCTTCCACAGGTTCATAAATCATCCTAGTTGGCACCGCGGATTTGCTCGCCAGAGGCGCCGCTTCAGCCCGGTGGCGGTCATGAGCGGCAGCCCATGCTGGTGATAGATGCGAACTGGCACGCGGCCGAGAGTCGCCGCCATCATCGTCAGGAGGCTCCTTTTGGCGTATGCGCATCCACGATCGTCGGTTGCACCCGCCGAATGACTCGCATGATCTGCCGCAGCGCCGCGAGGTCGACCAACGGCGTGATCCGCCGCGGCATCAGCGCCGCATGCACTTCAATCTGCATCTCTCGGCCGAATTTGCCGAGCGGCTCGCCGGGCGAGAACAGCGCGTGGACGTCGAACCCCCTTCTCTTGGCATGGGCTACGTGCCCCGCCAGAAACCACATCGTCATCGGAACCGTCGTCACGTGCAGCACTCTCGGGTTCATGCCGGCCCCCCTTGCTGAGGGAGTCGCTGGGCTGAGGGCGTGGGAGGGACCCGGTCAAGGCCAGCAACCGGCGTGTTTCGGATCGCGGAAAGAATGCGGCGCCCTTCCCGTATCTGCGCCGCGTTGAGCGGGCGGTTTCGCCTCCTGATCAGCCAGCCTTGCAGCCCGAGTGTCGTGCCGATGCGGTAGGCAATCGACTTAAGTCGTGACCGCATCACCAGGACCCGTGTCTGCCGCCCCCCGACCAGCGGCGGGCCGTAGCGACGCACGATGTCGCGAACGGTCCTTTCACTGCGAAGATAGTCCCGCAAGTTGCCGGTGAGACCTTCGCGATAAAAGAATAGTGGCTCGCTCAGCCGGGCGAAGTTCGCCGTCGCGCAGGTTCGGCTCCACAGCTCGCGGTCCTCGGCACGAACGTAGACAGGATCGTACGGATTGTTGCGAAACCACTCAGCCCGCCCCATGACGGTCGGATGAATGAGGAGGCCATTCCGTAGCACCGCCCCCGGACGGGAATCCAGCGGCCGATCGCCGCGAATGCCGAGCGGCTCGAGCTCGTCGTCCACGGTGAATATCGCCGTGTCGATGAGATCGACATTGGGATTCGCACGCAAGAACTTGAGCTGGCGCTCGATGCGTTCGGGGTGCATGAGATCGTCGGCGTCCATCCGCGCCAGATAGGTCCCCTGTGCAAGCGAAGCTATCTGGTTGAGACGCGCGCACAGACCGCGATTACTCCCATCGCTGAGGACTCGCACGCGCGGATCGTCAAGATGCCGCACGACAGCGACCGAGCCATCGGTGGAGCCGTCGTCGATCAGCAGCAACTCCCAGTCGCCATGCGTTTGCGCAAACACGGAGCGCACCGCGTCTTCAAGGTAGCGTCGAGCGTTCAAGAACGGGATGCCGATGGTAACGGACACGCGATCACTCACGAT
>JAFAHS010000005.1 GCA_019237115.1 Deltaproteobacteria bacterium | reverse complement strand
TGCGGGTATCTGTTCGGGACGCGTGGTTAGTTGGGTGTCCGCGGGAACCACCCCGAGCTTCTTCTGCCGCGCAAGCGTTTCTTCACGCACCCTGTCCCAGCCCTGGTCGAACTGTCCCTTGTACTTCCCAATCCAATCCTTAGGGGCGTGGTGTGGCGCGTGCGCGGTGCCGGTGGCGTAGTACAAGAACCACGGCTTATTGGGTGCCAACGCGTGTTGCATCCGCGTCCAGGCGATGGCCTTGTCGGCCAGATCGTTATCGAGAATATAAGCGGGCTTCCCGAAGTACGGTTCGATTGGTCGCGTGTCTTCGTACAGTGCGGGGTGCCACTGGTCGCTGTCGCCGCCGAGGAAGCCGTAAAAATACTCAAAGCCCAAACCACTTGGCCACAAGTCAAACGGCCCAGCCTGGCTCGACATCCAGTCCGGCACGTTGTGCATCTTGCCGAACCATGCAGTGTTGTAACCGTTTTCTCTAAGAACTTCGCCAACCGAACCGCAGCTCTTCGGCACCAAAGAGTTGTAACCGGGATAGCCCGTCGCAAATTCCGTGATGACACCGCTCGCGCAGCTGTGATGGTTACGTCCGGTGATGAGCGCGGCTCGGGTCGGTGAGCACAGCGCGGTAGTGTGAAAGGTGTTATATCGAAGTCCCTCGTCGGCAAGGCGCTGGAAGGTCGGGGTCTGAATCGGACCGCCAAACGTGCTGCTCGCGCCAAACCCGACGTCATCGGTCAGGATCAGCAGAATGTTGGGGGCACCCTCTGGCGCTTCCACTTCCTTGGGAAAATCGGGAGTCGAATCTTTTACCGTCCGTCCGATCTTCCCCTTGAACGGCGGCTCGGGTTGCGGAAGGACCTGCGCATGAACGGTTGTTGCGCAGATCAGAATACAGAGAAAGAGGAAACAAATCTGGGAGCGGATGCTTCTCATGGACCCCCTTTGACCCAGCCCAGGGGTGCTATTGAGCTGAGTTCTTCCGAGCGCGAATTGACTATTCGAATTCCCGCGGAGAATCGCACTAAATCGGCGGAATTGCAATTATGACGGCGCGACCACGGCATCGCTTTCGCCCCCTGAGCGCGGCTACCAGAGCCCACGCGCCCCGATCTGTCCCCGCATATGCAGCGGCCCTTTGATATCATGCGCCCTTAGACCGGGTTCGCTCGTTTACCTACTTGAGGCTCTGGAACGCGAGCCGCAGCTCGAAAACCACGGTTGAGTAAGAGTTGACCGCATCGAGTTGGGTTTCATCGCCTTGAAATGCCGACATCAGCGCGTCGTAAGCCGTTCCCGCCTTGTTGATCAATTCGAGTTCACGACTGGTCACGTACTTGATGTGATCGCGATTGCGGGCGACCACCCGGTAACCGTTCGCTACCAGGTCGCGATCGCCCGCCGAGAGGGGTCTTCTGTCGGCGGCACTCTCCGATGATTCCAGCATCGCCGACAACTGGTCGGTCGCCGCCGAAAATATCCCCAGCAGGGAGTCCGGGCTTCCTGGATCGAATGCGCCAGCTACGTCTTCTTGGGCCTTGCGGACCGCGGGTTCGGCATCTGGAAGGGCTCGCCTCAGGTAGCGCTTGCGATACTCCTCCAGCGAAATGAACGTTACAAGGTTCACCGCGGCCGAACCGCCCATCGAAGATCCACCCGCCGCCTCGCTGATCGCGCCGGCGGTCAAGGCCAGTTGTCGCGTCGCCGCGGAAAGTTCCTTCTCACTGGCGGTCGACGAGGTTAGGTCGGCGACCTGCGCGACTGATTTGCCGAACTTGCTGGCTGCTCCGCCGATTTGTACGAGGCGCTCGATTTTTGGCACCTCAACACCCGCGGCGAGATTGTCATAGGCCCCCTGACTGAAGAGGCTGGCCGATTGCGAATTCGGCAAGCTCATCGTAAGCACGCGCATCGCCTTTACCTCGGAGCGGATATACGTGCTCTCTTCCGCCAGCAGTTGGCCATGATCATCGAGGGCGCGGCCGAAAGTGATGGTCGCCGATCTCTGCTCCGCACTGAGACCACATGCCGACAGTCCTGTGCATACGATAAGGACGAGCGATGCGCATAAGCGGGCCAACAGACGCGCTATCCTGTCACAAATCTTCGCTTGTACCCTCATCCAAGGGCCGCTCCACTGACGAGAATTGCAAAACCAGGTCAGCAAGATGAGCATGAGCCATGTAGCGAACCGTTCCAGAGAGGTCAAATTTGCTGCAGGCGATGACAGACCATTGCACGACCGGGCGCTTTCCCGTTATCACGCGCGGCATCCGTTGGTCTTTCAGGCGGTGGCATAGAATCTCGCGGGGTATACGACCTGCGGGATCGTCGAGCGGTCTGCTCGGCAGAAATTCCAATCGGCACGGACTGATCTGGGTTTCCTGTCAATGCGGTGATTTTGAGCAGCCCGTGGACTTGTACGGCTACTATGAAGACAGCTTCAAAGTTGAATGTCCGACCGGCTCGGGCAGGATTGCCAACCTTTACCAGGTAGCCGATGAAATCGGCCGGCGTCTGCACCGGTAGTTGATGTAGGTGCCCGCTGGGTCACCTGGGAAGCACTGCTGACGGGCCCGACACTGCCGATCATTGCAAAGGTCGTCGGCCCACGGTGCAACCGACTGACGTCATGCAGCACCGAACGTTCATTTCATGGGGAGGACGAAGGACTCACCGAGGCTCCGTATCCGGTATCGGATCGGTCCTTTCGTGTACGACCCAGCCGAGAGTTTCGAAATTCTTTTTCGCAAGCGGAGAGAACTGGCCAGTGATCCAGAGGGTGCGACGGCGCGACCGGAGATCGGGGCGATTGGCGAAATAAGACACGTCCTGGATCCATGAAACATAGTCAACCGGCGCTTGCGCCACGATCGCGCCGTTGCGGTCCTGGCCGATGATCGCCTTGCGGACGAGCAGTCTGGCAATCGGGGTTTGGGTCTGGTGATAACGAGCCAGCATCCCGATTGAATCGGTCAGGAAGCGTGCCTGTACTTCCGACCGGGCGGTGCTGGCCAGTGCGGCTGCCTGCGCTCGCCCGGGAACACCCGGCAAGGCGCCGAGATTTGCGACAAACGCGGTCTGCACGCTCAACGGGAATACCGGGTTGCTCTGGAAAGCTTTGATTTGCGCGTCCGAAACGCCGAGCGCTTGCAGGCCCTGCTGATTTTGTACGATGAGGTCCGCCTTGGGCTTGTCCCACACCCACTGCGCAACCACCCTGGTAGCGGTGATCGCCATAGAGCCCGGAATGAAGACCGACATCGAGGTGGTCACGGCGACATGCGCTCGGAAGGCGGCCAGGGCGAAATCATCAAGTTGCTTTGAAAGGACTGGATTCGTCGTGTACGGGTCCACGTTAAGTTTCTTGGCGAGCCCCCTACGCTCCTGTTCATAGCCGAAGGCATCTCTCGTCGCCTGGCCGGTGGCCTCAAGCGCCTGCCCGTTGCTGGCCGGTTGAGTGGCTGCCTCTTCGATCTTCTGGGCACCCAGACCCACCCGGCCAAAAAACCGCCCCACTCCGGCCGGAATTCCCTGAATCGTCTCGACCGGATTCATCACCATCTGGCCGGCCGCCTGGACCGGGCGTGCGGCATTCTCGGCCAAAGATTGCGCAAACACCTGGGTCTTGCTGGTTTTCGTAAGCTGTTGGATGGCGGGGATTTCGGCGACGCGAATCCTCAGCATCTCGATGCTGTTGGCCGGAAAAGTTCCCACGTCGCTCTGGATCGTGAAATGGGCCATCAGACCGTCGGTCGGAACTTGCTTATCCACATGGAACCCGTCGCCGGAAAGCAGACTTGCCGGCACCAGGTCCTGTGCCGGGAGCGTTGGCGGGGTTTCGAATTGTGCGGCCGGCCCTACCCTGACGGTTATCAAGAGCAAAAAGAGAACAAGGGGGGTACTCCAAAATAGACGGCTAACAGTGTTCATTCTACGCCTTTGTTTTGGTCGGAACCCGGTTCGGGCGCCGACGCGGCCCCCTACATTTCCACCGCGAGGGTAAAAAACCAAGCCTAAAGACGGCCCCAAGTTGTGGTTTGCAGTTGGTTTGGTTAGTAGCTGCGATCGGTCGTCGCAAGCCGCATAAAGATTGCAGAAGCCGACGGCGACGCACATGTTTCCAGCCAGCGGCGGCTACCAAGGAGAGTCTCATGTGGGAGAGATTTGTAGTGGAAATGCGAAAATTCGCACTCGTTGCAGCATTCCTATTCTTCTTCTTCGGTGCGTTTGCAACCTACCGAAGGCTGATCCTCTCCGAATACGACCTCGACTATTTTCGGTATGGATACGCCCTGATTGAGGCGTTGGTGCTGGGCAAGGTCATCCTGCTGGGGGAGATCTTTCACCTCGGCGATCGGTTTCAGGGCAAGCCTCTGATCATTCCCACCCTTTACCGGACATTCTCGTTCAGCATTCTGGTGTTGGTCTTTGCGGTGGTGGAACACTTCGTCAAGGGTTTTATTCACAGGGAGAATATTGCAGCTATCCTGGCGGACCTCGCGGCCAAAGATGGAGCCACCATCGCGGCAAGAATCCTCGTAATGTTCATCGCGTTCATCCCGATGTTCGCGATTTGGGAGATCGCGAACCTCTTCGGCGAGAACCAGCTCTTTGAGCTATTCTTTGAACGCGGCGGCATCCCCGCAACCAGCCTGCCGAACATAACCAAGCCCGCTTCGCTACGCTAAGGCTGAGCGCGTTTCTCTCACGATTCCCGGCGTTGGTGGCCGGTTACAGTACACGAAACCCCAAGCGCTTCGATCTTTACTTCATTCCGTGACAAGGGTAAGCGTGCAGGCAGGCCCTCATACAGGAAGAAGTAGTCTCTTGGCTTATGACGCTGAAGCCTGGACGAGCTTCTCGGCTTCGGCCAGATAGGTAGCAAATTACTATTACGGGTATAGCTTTGCTTTAATTGTGACTCCCGGTCTTTAGGTGCATTGTCGACTCTATTTAGGCATTTGTCGGCAAGGTTGGTTACTTAAGGAATGGGACAAACTGGTTCGAGATAGCGCCTACTCACATGTCTTGAGAAGTGAGACTAGAATTAAACCTATGCAACCTCTTCTTCGACAACGGATCTGCTCGACACTTATCTGCCTGCTTGTAGCATCGACCCTGGTGTCAGCCTCGTTCCTGGTGGACGGATGTTCGCGCGGCCCATCGAATTCGTCCTCCACGCCTTCGACTGCCGCACAGCCCAGCCCGGCCGCCCCAACTGCGCCTCAGCAGGCAGCCGCTCCCCAAGCGGCTCCAGCTCCTCCGGGGCCCGCTCCCGGCGGGGCCACCGCACAGCAGTTGGAGGAGCTGGTATCACCCATCGCGATTTACCCGGATACACTTGTCGCGCAAATACTCGCGGCTTCAACCTATCCCAGCGAGGTCGTCGAAGCGCATCGCTGGCTTGACCAAAATAAAAATCTGCAGGGTGACCAGTTGGCCGCCGCCGTAAATCAGCAACCCTGGGATCCAAGCATCAAGTCGCTTTGCCAGTTTCCCAGCGTGCTGAAGACGATGAATGACAGTCTTTCATGGACTTCGGCCTTGGGCCAAGCCTATTACAACCAGCCAACCGACGTATTGAACGCGATTCAGGTGATGCGCAAGCGAGCGATGGATGCAGGCACTCTGAAGAGCACCTCGCAGCAGACCGTCCAAGTTCAACCCGCGGCACCAGCCTCGGAAGCTTCCGGCGGTCAGTCAGCCGTGCCCGCGCCGCAGCAGACGATCATAGTTAACCCGGCGCAACCTAACACCGTCTATGTTCCCGAATACAATCCGTCTTCCGTATACGGAGCACCGGTTCAGTCACCGCCGGGATACACCGGGGGCGAGTTGCTCACTACCGGGCTCGTTTCGTTCGGAGCGGGACTGCTCATCGGTTCCCTGATCAACAACAATGACAACAACTGGGGCTGCAATTGGGGTGGAGGCAACGTCACTTACAATCGCAACGTTTATGTTTCCAATACCAGCGCCATGCCGGCGCGCTATCGAGGCGGTTACTACGGGCCGGGATATGCCGGCGGAGTTCGCCCGCCATATGCGGGCGGAGCTCGTCCGCCTTACGCGCCCGGTCGCTACCCAGCACCATATGCGGGCGGCGACCGCCCTCTCTACAACCCCGGCACCCGGCCATATAACCCAGCCAACGCACGCCAAATTGCCAACGCAGGCAACCTCAAAGAACCAACCTTTCCGAAGCCCAACCAACTTCCCGGACTTCAGAACCGCAATCCGCCCGCGAATCGACCGGCTCAGTTTGCCGGCGGAAACGCTTTGAACAATCCGTCGACTCCGGGGCGCAACGCCTTCAACAACAACAAGCCGTCGTTTAATCCACGAAACGATCCGATGCGCGGCTACGGCAATCAGGGCCGTAAGCCTGGCGGTGGCCGCAGCAATGCCTTCGGTGGCTACGGGCCCGGCCGACAAACCCAGGAGTTCAGTAACCGAGGCCGGGCCAGTTATGGCGGAGGTGGCGGGAACCGAGGCGGCGGTGGCGGTGGGTTTCACGGCGGAGGCGGTGGTGGAGGTGGAGGGGGTCGTCGTCGCAGGTAAGTGAGGCTTCATGGGAGAGATGACTAACTTGCGCGTTGGGCCTCGGACCCCAAAATCTGGGAGCTGTCGTATGTCCTTCGCTGAATCCGATCGAATCCGCCGTATTGGCAAGTCTGCCCGCACGCGTCTGGTGAGCCTGCTGGTAGCGGTTTTATCCTCGTTGCCGCTCCCCCTCGCTGCGCAGGAGCCGCGCGTCTTCGGTTCACCCGAAGAAGCAGCCAGCGCCCTGTTCGCCGCCGTCAAGAGCGACGACACTGCAGCCCTCGCATCGATTCTCGGGGCAGATTCGCAGCAGCTCCTTTCGTCGGGAGATCCGGTCGCGGATAAGAACGCGATGGCACAGTTCGCAAGCGAATGGGATCAAATGCACCGGCTCGCCTATGACGATCAGGGACGGGTGATTATCTACCTGGGCCCCGACAATTGGCCCGCACCGATTCCTATCGTCAAAAAGGAGGGTGGTTGGTCCTTCGACACCGCGGCCGGCAAGGACGAGTTAACCTACCGCAGGATCGGTCGCAACGAGATCTACACAATTGGGGTTCTGGAGAATCTGATCAGCGCTCAGCAAGAGTACCAAAGTGAGGATCACGGCGGCGTTCGCCAGTACGCAAGATACATTCTGAGCGATCCCGGCCAGCAGAATGGCCTCTACTGGGAAAGCGCCGAGGGATCCCCGCCCAGCCCGATCGGACCTCTTATCGCTGACGCAACCACACAGGGATATAAAGTCCAGAAGCGTGCTGAAGGGGCGACCGCTGCTCCGTTTCATGGGTATTTCTACAAAGTACTCGACAGTCAAGGGAAGGACGCACCCGGAGGAAAGAAAGACTATATAGTAGATGGCAAAATGACCGGCGGCTTCGCCTTTGTAGCTTGGCCGGCAGAGTATCGTTCCTCGGGAGTGATGACCTTCATGATCAATCAGGACTCGGTCATCGTTCAGAAGGATCTGGGGCCGGAGACCGCCCGCGTCGCAAAGGACATATCAGTCTTTAATCCCGACTCGACCTGGGAGCAGGTCGAGCGTTAGTCAGCAATGTCTCTTTCCGGTGAGTACCAACTTTGGCAAGGTTCAATTTGGGCTTAAGTGCTATCGCGCGCTTCCATGGCTGCCGAGTCAGCCTGGATGAGTCAGGTGGCACGCCGCCCACTGCGGTGATGCACATAACTCCGAAAAAAGGAGCAGACAAATGGGAATCGTCGCATGGCTGGTCGTTGGTCTGATCGCGGGGTTTATCGGCAGCAAGATAGTGAACAAGAGTGGCGAGGGTCTGGTCCGTGACATCATCCTGGGAGTAATCGGTGGACTGGTAGGTGGTGCAGTCTTTTCGGCGCTCGGATCTACCGGTGTCACCGGTATTGATCTGTGGAGCATATTCGTCGCCGTCATCGGGTCGATCGTCGTCCTCGTCATATACCACGCACTGATCGGAAGGACCGCGTAGGAATCGGTTAGGGGCTTCGAGACGCTGTCAGGTTCCTCGAACACCTCCCTCAGCGTCGGCGGCTGACCGTCCATGGACGTAGAGGGTGGCGTCGGTCCGCCGCCACCCACCATCATTTTCGGGTCATGGATCCCTAGATCCAGCGGTACCTCATTGGTTCCTGGCACCCCGGGCCCCCCGCGCGAAAACGTCGTTCCTTCTTCAGGGCAGCTTGGGAATAGCGGGTAAGCTGCTGGCCGGAATCTTGGAGGTCAGCCCACTAGGCATTACTTGTAGCGCACGAAGCCAGGATATCGGTGGCATGCTGCGACACATGTCCCTCTAGCATGCTGGTCGCGCTTGGAAGCGGAAGGTGGACGCTGCTGGCGAACATCGCAGCGGCGGCAGAAATTATCGGATGGCTGCTCAGAATCGAGGGCGACGCGGCGGCCGGGTTAGGCACCTGATTGTTAATCGCCGAACACAAAGCACTGTTCGCAGCCGTCTGTTGCTGCCCCGGTCAGCTCGCCAACCGCGGATTGAGCCATGCCACCAACCTGCGCATGCAGTGGCGCTCTCCCGGCCAACAGAGCCGCCCCTGCTGCGATAGCGGTAAGCGCCGATCGCCAGGACCGTTTGCAGATCATTAAAAATCCTCCCGGTTTCGCTAAGCGCCTTACAAAAAACAACAGCCGCGACCTGCTGGCGTCGCGGCCGCTGTCTTCATGTTTGCACGCAGCCGCTGCCTACTGCGTGGGCACGAGTTCAACCCGTCGGTTTTGCGCACGTCCCTCCGGGGTGTCGTTGGTCGCCACGAAGTTCGTCTTTCCATATCCGTGCGGAATCAGCCGGCTCTGCGAAATGCCCTGCTGTCCGAGATAGTTGACGACGGCATCGGCGCGCCTCTCCGATAGCCCGAGGTTGTACTCCTCGGTCCCAATCGCATCGGTGTACCCGTTGACGTCAACGTTCACGTTGGGATGGGCCTTGAGTGTCGAGGCGGCCTCGTCGAGCACGGCCGCGTCACCCGGACGGATATTGTACTTGTCGAAGTCGAAGTTCACGCCGCGAAGTACGAGCTTCTCCCTGACCGGCGGTGGCGGAGGAGGCGGGGGTGGAGGTGGTGGTGGGGGAGGTGGCGGAGGTGCGGGTGGCGGTATGATCGGGTCACATATGTAATGCCCAGCGAGTGCACCCAGAGGGGCCCCGACGGCGGCACCGCCCAGACCGAACGCGACTCCATTCTCATGGTCGCCAGTATTCTCATTTATTACTGTCCCAATTCCCGCTCCGGCCCCGGCACCAATGATACCTCCGACCACGGCGCAGGTTCCCCATCGCCGCGGCTGCTGCAGATAGGCGCACCCCGACAGAGATACAGAAATTAGGCCACCGATAGCTGAGACTACGACTGCTCGAAAAAGACTGGAATCCCTATCCACTTGCTCCTCCTTGGAGCGCGCGACCCTATGCACTCTTGCAGATGTTAGGGACAGGCTTCAGTGCGACCAGAAAATAACCGAGATCACAGGTGTTTCGCAACACAGCCTTAACAAAACCTGCAGAGCTCACTGAGTGTGTTCTGGCATCGGGAACTTCGACGCCAGTGCCCAAATTGCTATGAATTCGCCCAATTGTGAACATGTTTCACAAGCAGACGATTATGTAAGCGGTTGGAAGTTGCAAACCCAACCAGGCAATAATCGGCCAAAAACTGGTACGATGGATGGCAATCGACGATTGTGAGCGCCTTCTTCCCGTCTGACGTTACGTTCGCTTCCGCATAAGCTATCTACCTGAAAGTCGCTGGAAAAGCGTTATTCCATCGCGATTGTCCATATCCCGACTTTTACAAATTGTGACTATCTGGACTTCGATGCCCTAGCGCAGAAATGAGAACATTCCATTCTATCTTATTCTAGACTTTTACACGCATTCATCCTTTCAAATAATTATATCTTAGTTATTTGAATCCAAGAGATAGACAATCGGCTCCCAGCACGGCGCCCAAAAGCGGCGCCAGCCTCAAGTTCCGAGAGGTTGGCGCGGTTTGTTTCGCAGCATTGCCGGACCCGATGATCCACCCGAGCTCGAAATCGAGCTGGTGAACCCGATCCCCTCATCGATTCCACGGTAGCGGCGCCCGCGAAGAATTTCCGAGGGTCTCGGGGAAGACCTCGATAGGTGGCACGCCGTGATCAGGAAAGATGCTATTGCGAGGTCGCGACCTCGAGCCGCCCCTTCCGCACCGCCTCCGCCATGCTGTGGTGGTCGCGATCGGTCTGCGCCGAGTAATCCATTGCGAACTCGCCGATAGCCTCATCGAAAGTCGTGCTGTTCCCCATGTATCCAGCGATTACCGCGGGGTCGGCCGAGCGCGAATGAGCCCTTGCCAGCACACGCCCACAAACCTTCCCATAATATTTGAGGGTATTTTTGTCCATCGCCTCCATGACGATTGACATCTTCATGTCGCGCAGCTGACGGATGTAGAAATCGCGATTGCGCATGTCTCCATGACTGAATCCAAGCAGCATGTCGCTCGCTGCCTGCATGAACCGCTGCCCCACCACCACGCGCTGACCGTGATTCTTGTATTCGCTTGCTCCGGCATAAGGCTCCAGCACCGAGGCCTCTGCCTCTTTCAGCTGTAAAAACAGCGGATCTTCGTCGGAGGCCATGAGCAGGGTAACCATGCAGAGGGTTCCGACACTGCCCACCCCCACCACTTTCATCGCCATATCGGCGATCTTGTATCGTTCCACAATCGCACGATACTGCGGCTGCAGCGATGCCAGGTAGGATCGATGCCCCGCGCTCACTGCTCCGTGAAACGCCTTGCCCCGGTTGTCTGGCAGGTGAAAAATCAACGGCGGGTTATCCTTGATTCTTGGTTTCTGACCGCGGCGCGCTGCGAGCTTGGGAAACTCGTGCTCGATAGCGCTGTGCACGCGTTCCTTGGCGATCCTTTCGCGCCAGCGCTTCTGCCAATTCGGGTCGGGTAAGCCATCAATCAGTTGCTCAACGTCGAGGCGGTCATACCAGATGTCGATCACCCGCATCCGGGAATATTTGACCATCCATCTTCGATAAGATCGCACCACTGCTTCGCAGGTAGCGATCACATCTCCGCGGTTCAGGTTGATGTACTTTCCAGCCACTGCAAAGCTCGCAGCCAGTCTCTTCAGGTCCCACTCCCAGGGCGCTGGCAGCGTTTCATCGAAATCGTTGATGTCGAAGATGAGCAGACGTTCTGGCGTCGCAAAGGCCCCGAAGTTCATCAGGTGACAATCGCCGCACGCCTGAACCTTGATGCCGCTTTTCGGCGTGTGCGAAAGATCCGAGGCCATCACAGCCGCAGAACCACGCAGGAAGGCAAATGCCGAGCTCAGCATACGGGCATTCCGGATCGGCACCAGATCCGGCAGTCGAGTCGCGTTCGACTTGATGACGATTTCGATAGGGTCGGGCCGATCCTTGGGGGGCTTCCATCCGGCGTGACTTTCGCGCGGTACCCGCTCGCGCAGAGCTTTCCCCTCCTGCCAGCGTTGCTCCCACGGCACGTATTTGTCGTCGAGCCGGTCTCGAACCGGCGCACGCGATCTGGTTCTTGGCCTCATGCGTTTTGAGTTTTTGACCATGCTCTGCGTCCTCGATGCCTATGTTTCTTTATATCTAACCCTGGCTGCTAGCGTAGACTTACGACGAGCCTAGCGAAAAGGTATCGGCTTTGTGCGGCAGACGTGACCTCATCCTCCGGTTCCGTCAACAAGCGGTCGCTGAACGGTCACCGGGAGATTCCACCAGATGGAGCCTTCCGCGACCCCAAAGCGTGATTGCTTGAACCTTCCGGCTTCTGAGACGGGATCGATTGGATTCAGACCGATGCCTGCCTTCAGGGTACAGTTCGCCTTACAAGAGGTCAGCGGGACTTCGCATTGGTGCCCTTCCCCTCCGCAGCCGCGGCCTCCACTCATCTTTTCTGATATCCGCCGGGTCAGGTTTTGCCTGTTTAGGTCTACTGGCCGCGGACCACCCGGTCGATGTGGCACTTCTGCCATTTCGGAAAGCTTAACTAGCTGACAATTCTTAAGACAGCGATGTTTGGATGTTCAGTGGCGTTGTGTGCTAGACCTCAGTGACAAGCTGTTTAGCGCGGATTCGCGACGCAGATCGAGAAGACGAACTGTTTTTCACTCAACCAGGCTTGCGCTTCAGCTGTCCAAGCTCCAGCATCCTGAGGGCAATCGTCCCGCTACAAAGGAGCAATATTTCGCTCGACCTGTGGCCATGACGAACAAGGACGCGCACTCAGACTCCGCCAGAAGTCGATGTCATCATCGAGTGATGCTTCGTTGTGCCTGGCAGGTACAATTCTCGACCGCTGGTTACCGAGATTCACACCGTGCTCCTGGCGGCTATCAGGTTCCCACGCTCTCCCCTTGCGATTGGCGCATGGGCCGCCGGATGCGCTTTCCGGCCGGTGCGAAATGTCGCTCGGCAAGGGCCACACGTCGTCCCGCGATCCTTCAAATATCGCCGCGAGTGAGGAACCTTTTGCTACCCATCTCAACCACCAAGAAGATCGTTCACCAGCAACCGGAGAGGTTGGCTGGCAGTTGAGCCACAGCGAGCCGGATCGAATCGGGGGACTACGTGAAGACGCAAACGGGTTGTAGGGCTATCGCCGCTGCAGTTATCGCAGTGGTGCTTTCTCTCTGTCCGATGAATGCCTTCGCGCAAATCAAAGGGGACGCGTTCGTCTCCTGGCAAAATGCGGCCAACGTTCAGGAACTCGTGCCGCCCGGTGTTTATTTCAAGGTACTGCGCGGCATGACGATGAAAATCATGCCACAACGGCACGTCTCGTGGCCGCCGCCCTACTGGGAAGCGACAGAGAAGTACTCAAGCCAGGTTCGGCTCGGCGACGATCGCCGCACGCTTCTGGGATACGTTGCGGGCCAACCGTTTCCTCTGCTCGACTCGAATGACTCCGACTTCGCGGTCAAGATCATGTGGAACCACGCGTTCCGCCCGATCGCGAGCGACGATTACGACCTGCGTTTTTTCGATTGCGAGAGCGTGCAAACCGGACCCGGTGCGTCCGTCAACGTCATCCAATATATCCAGATAGGTCACTATGCGGGGTATAGCCTCGTCGGCCGAACTGAAGTAGACCCGCTGCCGGTCGATCCGGATTTCCAGATCAGCGGAAGGTTGTGGGCGTTCGCTCTCTACCCCGAACTGGCACCCGCCGTCGAGCGCGGCAACGGCATCCTCCGCTATCGCTACGCGGACCCCGCCAGGGCCGACGACGCATGGAGTTGGAATCCGGGAACGCGCAGGTTGCGTCGTCTCAACGAAGGCTTCCTCAGCACCGCGGTCGGCGCTCAGGCTTTCGATCCGGATCACTACTCGGGCTTCAATCCGAAGACAGAAGAGTACGATTATCGCTTTCTGGGCGAGAACAACATGCTTGCCGTGGTCCACGCCGAGAATTCCACCGAGGTTCAATGCGCGACCGATGGCGGCGGTAGCGCATGCCCCGAAGCCTGGGAATTGCGCCATCTCTACGCGGTGGAAGCTACCCCGCGCCCCTCGCGTATCACTCAGGCCCTTCAGGCCAAGTCCGTAGTCTACGTCGATTCGGAAAGCTGGTTCGCCCCTTACGTCGATACCTACAGCCGCGATGGTCAGCTGTTTCAGAATGTCCTCTTTTGGCTCGCCTATCGCGACCGCGCGGTCCCGGAAGCGCGCGTCGCCATCTATCCTTTCCGGCGTCAATTCGTGGTCGGAGCAGCGCGCACCGACCTGCAAAGCGGCCTCGCGACGATGTGCTATCTGCCCGGAATTGAAAGCCCAGAACGCGAATGTTGGTACGTCAATATGGGCGCAGTGACCCGGGACTTTTTCACCACTCGGGCGATGAGCAACGCGGCACCATGATCGGGTTCGTCCGAAGGCGCTTTGCAGGTTCCGGGAGCTGCGTGTCTGCGCGCGGGGTGCTGCGTTCGGCACCACCAACTGATAGAGGTTCTCCCCAACCTGCAAGTACCCGCGCGCGAACTCCTCCGTTTACGCAGGTCCTTACCCACAAACCGGGCGCTTGCGTGGCTCGTTGATCGACCCCAGGTTCAATCTTCTGCCCACGGGTCGGCTCGCGACCATTGCTCGCAAAAAACTCTGTGATGGCGCCTCGTTGAGGGCAGCTTGCCCGTCACGCTATGTGGGCATCTACCGATTGGCGAAATTCAGCCAACGATGGGGTAGTATTTGCTGACTGACTGCCGAGGGGATCGCCGATGAAGTACGAATTCATTTCCGCCGATTGTCATATCGATTTGATCTGGCTGCCGCCCGATCTTTTCACCTCAAATTCGCGCGCGGAGCTGAGAGAACGTATGCCGTTCGTAACCGACACGCGCAGGGGCAAGGCCTGGGTCGCAAAGAACGGCGCGAAGTTCGGCCTGATGAACGGGATGGGTTCGGCGGGACGCGAATACGTCCCCGGTCAGATCCATCGCTCCGACCGGATGGCATCGACCGGCCTGTACGATGATGGACGCAATGGAATCAGACGCCTGACTGATCCCGAACTGCGCCTTAAAGACCAGGAGCGCGATGGGGTCCAGGCGGAAGTACTCTATGGCGTCCTGGGCGCGAGCATGCGCCTTAACGATGACGAAGCGGCCACCGAGATGGTGCGCATCTACAATGAGTGGCTGGCCGACTTCTGCCGCACCCATCCCGATCGCTACGCGGGCCTGGCCTCGATACCCAGCCACAACATAGATGCCGCGGTGGCGGAAGCGCGCCGGGTCGCCAGGACCGGGGTGCTGCGAGGACTCGATATCGCCAATCGCCCCGACCTTCAGCCGTTTTGGGATCCCTGCTGGGAGCCGCTGTGGACGGTCGCGGAGGAAGCGCACCTTCCGATCCATCTTCATACCATCGGCGGCTCGCTGCCCGACCTGAGCAAGCTGGCACCCAAGGTCGGACGGGCGGCCTTCGCCACCATGATCAGCAGCTTTCAGATGTACATGGCGCTACCGCTGATGGCGGTCATCTTCAGCGGCGTGCTGGAGCATCACCCGGGCATGAGGATGGTCATCGGCGAGAGCGGCATTGGTTGGCTCCCCTACGTCCTCGACCACATGAACCTCGAATGGGAAGATCAGTTCCACGATCTGGATCTCAAGATGAAACCCAGCGAGTACTGGCGTCGCCAATGCTACGCGACCTACCAGTCCGATCGCATCGGGATCAAGATGCTCGACGAGATCGGCGAGGACAACATCATGTGGGGCTCCGATTTCCCTCATCCGGACGGTATCTGGCCGGACTCCCAGGACTACATCCGGCGCGAACTGGGCCACCTACCTGAGGCAAGCCGGCGCAAGATCGTATGCACTAACGCGGGCGCCCTGTACCGCTTTACGACCTGAAACCGTCGTCGTTCACCGGCGATGAGTTCGACCCGGGTCCTGGCTCTCGGTGGATCAGACAGGAACGTCGCAGGTTTTTGGCCTCGTCATCACGAGCCAGACGCCAAGCCCACTCAAACGCAAGGAAGTCTGCAACCCCGACCAGAATTGCCGTCGTAGCGCGCAGCCTCGGCCGATTGCGGGTTCAGGACGCGATTCTCTTCATGAACCCGTCGAAGAGCGGGACCGTGAAGGCGGTATCTCCATGGGCCGGACTGTAGATCATGCCTTTGGCAATCAGCTCGCTCCGCACCGGGGCCACGCTGGTTACGCTCTTGCCAAGACGTTCCGCGATATCTCCAGAACGATGAGGTCCCGGACCAAGTCCTGCCATCGCGCCCAGGTAGCGCTTTTCCGCGGGCGTCAGTCTATCGAAGCGAACCCGGAAAAAGCCGGCGTCCAGCTCGGCCAGAGCCAGGATGGTCGCCCGCCGCGCGTCGGCTCGCGATATCGGTGAAGCCTGCGCAACATTCCACGCGTGCCTCCCCCATTCCTGGAGAAAATAAGGGTATCCCATCGTGTGACGCAGAATTTCGGCTATCGCGTCGGGCGCGAAGGCAACCCTTTCCTTTTCTGCCGGAACCGCTAACGCAGCGCGCGCGGCCTTGTCATCCAAACGATCGATCGGGACAAACTCAAACAGCCTTTCCGCGTACGACTTCGCACGGCCCATCTGTCCAATCAATTGCGGCAGGCCGGCCGCAAGCATGGTCATGGGAAGCTGGCGCTGGCTCGCACTGTGCAGAGCTCGGATCAAAGCCGCGAGTTGGTCCTCGTGCACGTATTGAAGTTCATCGATGAACAGCACAACCCCGGTGCGGTACTCACGTGCCGCGGTGCCTACCGAAGCAAGGAGATCGGTCAGATCGGTATCAAGATCTCCGCTGTCGGCAAGGCCCCGCTCCGGTTCGAAGTCCGTGCTGACTTCGATGTCCCGGTACTTGACCTTGAGCGCCTTCGCGAATCCGGCCAGCGCCCTGCCCGCTCGTGCGAGGTTGGCCCGCATCCTTTTACCGCGATCGAGACGCAGCAGGGCCACCCGCAGAACCGGGGTTAGAAGCGCGGGCAGCGACCTATCCTCGGGAGCCTCGACCTTCACGCAGGCGAAACCCCGCGCCTCGGCGTCGGTTTCTATGCGACTCAGCAGTACGGTCTTTCCGACCCCGCGCAACCCGTGGAGAATCAAACTGCGCGCAGCACGCCCCGCACGGATCCTATCCAGCGCGATCGCGGCGCGCTCGATCAGGTCGTCTCTACCAGCCAGCTCGGGCGGGGGCGTTCCGGCACCAGGCGCGTAAGGGTTCCTGCGAGGATCCACTGGTGGATTTATAAGGAACTTAGGAATCTTATGCCTGCAGGCTAAGATAGCATAAGTTTCTTATAATTCAAACTTCGGCAGAACCGGAGAATCACCCGCGCTACGCCCAAAACTGCAATCACGCCGTGCGACCGGCGCGATCCAGTACTTCGGCACCGGCTCGAGATTGCGACGCCGGGTGGCATAGGCGTTGCCTCAGGCACGGGCGGCCTCGCCCAGGCAGGCGCAACTAAAGCGAGAGCGCATCGCCCCGCGCCCGCAGCCAGTCAGCCGGACGTGAGCGACCCGCCCTGCCGGCGGTCGGGAATGCGCCTTGGATCACCTCGCCATGTCGCGCATAACGTTGGGATTGAGTCCGTCCTCGGGCCGATATCTCTTCAGTTCGGACTCGGGAACCCCGGCATGATACTGGCGCGCGAGTTCGTCGGGATCGAAGCTTACACCGATGGGATTCTTCGAAAAATCGTGGCTGCGGAAAAACCCCTTGAGTTCCTCAACGGTCGCGAAGTTGTCGATTTGCAACTCAACCTTGTTGCCGTCGGGATCGCGATAGTACATGGACAGCGTCAGGCCGTGATTGATGGGCACCGCCGGCGTGATGCCCGCCGCCTTTAGTCTCTCGTACGTCGCGACCAGATCGCCCAGACTTGAGTAGGTGTAGGCCAGATGATCGAGACCCGCTGCGCGGGGCGCACGATCCTCGATGCCCGGAAACGCGGCGATCGCCAGGCGATGATGCTCGTCATCGTAAGTCATGAAGGCGAGCATCTGGTTCTCGAACACGACCTCGGCCTGCAGCACAGTCTTGTACCAATCGACCATCTGCTTGAACTTGTTGGTGCGCAGAACCGCGTGCGCGAATTTGGCGGGAACGATTTTCTTCGATGTGTTATTGCCCGCATTGCCGCTCATGTTGCGTCTCCTCAAAAGGTGGGAGTCTTTCCTGTGACCATAGATCGATGCTGGCAGGGCGGCAATCGCTCGAGCCGGCCATCCTGGTCGGTCAGTTGGGTGCCAGTAGGGGGAGGCCTTGGTTACGGGTTCAATGCGGACAGAGCACCTTCACGATGTAGTACACCCACATTGGAATCAGCGTTGCCCAGTAGGCCGTCATCCAGGTCAGGCCGATAAATCCAGCCCAGGAGTCCGAGTCGGTTCGTCTGGCCTTCACCCGTATCGCCCGCTTGAGCCCGGTCCAAAGCGAGGGCGAGCCGGCTTCCGTCTTACCACCGGCCCTCCTCGCATTCGCTCGCAAGGTAGTCAGGTGAATGACCTGCCAGGGTAGGTACACGATGCCGAAAAGCATATTCAGCTGGAGCAGGACTTCCCGGCCCCCGAGCATGTTAACGGTCAGGTAGAGGTATGCGCTGGCGATTGTATTGGCCACGAAAATGAGGGCCCAGCCCAGTTCCTCGTAGTAGTAGAGTTCGAGCCGCTCGGTCAGGATGGCGGCCCAAACGAATCCCTGGCTGACCACCACCTGGGCGACCATCAGCCAGGAAAGGGCTGTCACCCACTCCACGCGAGCGGTGTTGAGCAGGCGAAGGACGTGAGAAAAGAGAAAGATGTATGCGATTTCACTGAACGTCGCCAACAGCCGCGTCAGGAAGATCGAAGAGAAGATGGAATCGTGAAAGACCACGTGGTGCTCGTAACGCACCGGGAAAAGGCACCGATAGGCTGACACGGCAAACAGAATTTGCGCCGGCAACACGATGTACGCCTGCGCCTCAGCGGGGGGAAGCAGGAACGTGTTCACCAGGAAATACAGATTGATCAAACCGCCGAGCTTCAGCAGCCAGAGAACAACGGTGTAGTCGCGCAACATCGGATGCGTTTCCCCGACACTGAAAAGTGGTGCTCTCAAAGCAGCGAGCTGTCTTTGCCCCTCGACCTCGCCAAACCGCACCGTTTTGGACAATCTACTGCTGCGCTCCGATGGAAACGGGGTGCGTGGGCCATAGACTGCACCCGAGGAGGCGCTCAAGCCGCCTCCACTCCGTGTGACACGGCCGACCGCGGAGGCGAGTGGTTCCGGTAACCAACCAATCCGTGAAACCTATTTTGCGATGGTCACAAGGTGCCGTCGACACCGCCTCACGAGCAACCCACGGTAATACCGACACGATTGGGGGAGCGCTTGGAGGCGCAAGTGCGAGCCAGCATCACCTTCGCGATGTCACCACATCGAGCCAATCGCGATTGAATCGAGTCCCATCCACCGCCGTCGCAAATCGAACCGGCACTCCCTGCGGATCGCGACGCATCAAGATAACCCCGTCGCGGTTGTCCAGCGCGATCGATAGATGAGACATCTCGATTCCATCCCAACCGACTGCCGCCGCGCAAGTCAACGGATCATAGTGGAAGTTGAGCAGGTCATCGGGTAGCAGCGAAAACTGCCATCCGTATTCCTGCTTCCTTTCATACGCCGCTTGCAATTTCGCCTGATGGGCTATCAGCCGGCCGAGCGGACCTTCGCCTTCCAGTCTCGGCAGGTCGGCCTCGCGCAGAAATACCTCGGCGGTGATGGAGATCGGGATCAGCGTAGGCGCACATCGGCTGATAACCAGTCGAGAAGCTTCCTGGTCTCGCTGGATGTTGTAGTCGACTTCCCAACTCCATTGGGGAAGACCGTTGCGCGCGAAGTTGAGCCAGCCTCCACAAATGAATACCGGAACCGCAGCGAGTCGCCCCGGGCGAATTGCTTCGTAGGCGGCCAGATTCGTGTGCGGGCCGATCGCGATTACCGTTGCACCTCTGTCGATGTTCGCATCGAGGAGATCGATGACTTCGCCCGGTCGGCCGCACCGGGTCAAGTCCATCGGGCCAGAAGAGCCGCTCTGCCGGGAGCCCCGGCGGGATTGGCCATGGAGAAGGACCGAGCTTACCCTCGGCGCCTGCCGCAACCGGAATGGTCTTTTTGTTCGCCACACGCATCACGTAGCGCGCCATTGCGGCACGCTTTCCGCCGATCTCGGTGCTGGTCGATATGCCCGCGATCTCCACCCCGCTCGATCGCAGCAGCATCGCCAGGGCAAACACATCATCAGTGTCGCCGCCGATGTCGGTATCGAGGTGCACGAGCATTGGGATTACGAGCGCGACCGGTTCTCCGGAGCAGTCGGTCGGGACTATTGCTCGGATGATTTCAGCAACCCGAACGGCTCGTCAATAAACTTCCCGGGCTGCGCGACACCTTCTCTGGCGCCGTCCCAGCCCGCTCAAGTTCGCCGCCGATCCGCCTTCTGCAAAGGCGTACGGTGCCGTCGGAATCAAACTCCGGCGCGGGCTGGCGCCTGGCCGAAGGTGTCCGATTCTGGAACCGCGGGGCGAGTGACTTCGCCCCTCGCCAATCCGACCTCGGGATCGATCTGCGAGTTGGTGGCGGACACAGATGCCGACACGCCAGCTCCGCGGCTCACCGAAGTCGCAATGTACCGGAACACCTGCAGCCACTGCAGCTGGTCGACGCCAAAACGGCCGCCGGTGCGCACAATCACCACGTTTGTCTTGGGAGCCACGAAAATAAACTGACCCCAGCGGCCGATCGCCGAGTACACGTACTCGCCCGACGCGCCGCCCCCCTCACCCCACCAGAAGTATTTGTAGTAGCCACCGGCCTCCG
Organism: Deltaproteobacteria bacterium; assembly: GCA_019237115.1. GTDB lineage: Bacteria > Desulfobacterota > Binatia > Binatales > Binataceae > JAFAHS01. The sequence continues at coordinate 2,565 of JAFAHS010000005.1, read as the reverse complement.
CCCATGGCGCATAGGTTTCCCAGGGACGATGGTCGGTCGGGTCGGGTGCGGTTGATTCGCGCACCCATTTTTCCGAGATGATCTGCCTGCCGTTCCATTTGCCGTGGTCGAGAAAGAGTTGGCCGAACTTCGCGAAGTCGATCGCGCGCGCGTTGAGGGCGACGTGTGACAGCTCGAAGCCGTCCTCCTCGCTGTCGATGCTCCAGAGCGCCGAATACTCCATCCCGATCGGCTTCCAGATTTTTTCCTGCAGGTAGTCGCTGAGCGTTCGTTGGGTGGTGCGCTCGATGATTATCGCGAGCAGTCCGACGTTGAAGTCCGTGTAGTGGAAGCTCTCACCCGGAGGCTCCGCGACTTCCGTGTCATAGAGAAGCATTTTCCTCGAGTTCGGATAGAAAAAGTAGAGCGCATCCTCATCCCACGGCAGGTCGGCGACCCGGTAGTGGATACCCGATCCCATCGTGAGCAGGTTCCGAATCGTAATCGCACCGAAGCCGCGGTCTTTCAGTTCGGGGAGGTAGCTGGTAATCGGATCGTCGACGCCTTTGATGTAGCCTTCGTCGATTGCGATGCCGACCAGAGCGGAGGTGAACGACTTCGCAACCGAACGCGAAATGCAGATCGAGTCGCGCTGATAGCCGTTGAGATAGCGCTCGTCGAGCAGCTTGCCATCCTTGAGCACGATGAAAGCGTGCGTATCGCTGGATTGGAGCAACTGGTCGAGCGCCACGCGCCTGGTCGAGTCGCCCTCTTGGTACTCGACTTCGGAGGGTACTGTTCCCCCGGTCGCGCGCGGGAACTCGTATGAAGGCGGCTGTGTTCCGATGGTGCGGTACGGAAACATCTTGTACCCATCGGACGGAGACCACTCCTCACGAAGGCCCCAGAAGATGTAGCGGTACAGATAGTCCGGATTACCCCAGGGCCCGGCCGCCGCGTACGATCCGCTCACCAGGCAGGCCGCCATGCAGACGATGAAACTGAAGCCGAAACGACCAGAGTTTCTCATTTTCTATCCTTGCTCTTCGCGGTGCGTCGACTCTCTCGAACTTCGGTGCCAGGGCCTTCAGGATTGCGCAGCCCGTCCCTTACGATCCCCACGTAGGTCGGCAGAAGTTCCTCGTAGCGGAATTGTTTTTGCACAAACAGCGCGTCCGCCGTGGCCCAGAGGATGAAAGCGGTCTTCTCTGGGTCGGTTGAGCGGAGTTCCCCGCTACGTACTCCGTCGCGGACCCCGCAGGAATGACGCTCCTCGATCGCACCCAGCTCATGATCACGAGCGGGGCAATGCTGCCGGCTATCAACTTCGATCGAGGTTCCCAAACAGATGTCCCGGGCGGCGGAGGCAACGCTGGCGTTTTCTTTCCAATCGGTGGCGTCTTCTATGCGCAGAAAATCACTGACCGCCTATGGCTTGGAGCTGCTTTCTATTCGGACTTTGGCCTGGCCTCTGACTACTCTTTGAACTGGGTAGGACGCTACTATTTGACCAGTAGTTCGTTGTTAACGGGTCAGATCAACCCGAATATCGCGTACCGTGTGAATGACTGGCTTTCCGTGGGAGCCGGATTCAGCTTCTCGGTAGCCCGGTTCAAAGACCAGGCTAAAATCAATAACATTCTCCCTCGCTTCGGCGAAGGCAACTTGTCGATCGAATCGTGGGATGTGGCGTTCGGCGGCAATATCGGTTTTCTGCTTGCCCACTCCCAAGCTCAGGATCGGACTCACCTACGATTCACCGGTCGATTTCAAATTCGGCTTTCATCCGTTCATCACCGACCTCGCCCCCGGCCTCAGTTTGGCTCTGAAAAAGACCGGGTTGCTCGGCGCCAAGGTCAACCTCGAGCAAACCGAACCGATGCAGTTTATGGCCAGCGGGTTGTATCAATTCACCCCGGAGTTCGCCCTGATGGGCAATCTCGGGTGGCAGAATTGGAGCCAGTTTGGTCAAACCACGCCGGGTATTTCTGCGCAGACGCAGAGGACCCTGGCGGTCAACCTGCACTTCAACGACACCCTTCAGATCGCGTTTGGCGGACAATACCGCATCGCACAGAGGTGGCTGTGGTCGGCGGGCTTCGCCTATGACAGCTCGCCCGTATCAGAAGCGAATCGTCCCCCAAGCCTTCCGCTGGACCGGCAACTTCGGTACGGAACCGGAATTCAATACGAGCTCAACGACGACTTCGTCATCGGCATCGCGAATGAGGTGCTCGACGGCAGCAACGCGCCCTACGACGTCAAGCGGGGACCTCTGGCGGGTCGCGTACAGGGCGACTTCTCCAGCAACATCATCAATTTCCTGGAATCAACCTGGTTTGGAAGCTGGGGCGCACTGGCAACTGAGGTTTTACCCATCGCCCCCCTGCGATCGCATCGCGCCATCGCTGCCAGACTCCAACACCCGCTGCGCAACGGTCGCTGGACTTTTGCAGGCCTTCGAGTTCCACTAGGAAACCCTTTCAAGCCGAGGGCAAACCATGGGCAGATCGATAATAATTGAAGCCGCCATCAACGGTAACGCGCCGCGCGAACTCAATCCGAACATTCCGTACACACCCCGGG
>JAFAHS010000485.1 GCA_019237115.1 Deltaproteobacteria bacterium | reverse complement strand
ACGGCCACCGGTGACCAGGCGATCTTCGTTCGCCGTTCGGTGTTCGAGGCGCTCGGCGGATTCCCGGACCTCGATCTGTGCGAAGATCTCGATTTCTCTCGCAGACTGAAACGGACCGGCCAAGTCGCCTGCCTTCACTCACGGGTTACCACTTCCGCGCGCAGATGGCGCCGCGACGGCCTTGCCCGCACGGTCCTGCGCATGTGGGCGATCCGCGCCCTCTATCTGCTCGGCGTACCCCCATCGAGACTCAAACGCATTTACGCAGACACTCGCTAGGCACGGGCGGAGTCCTCTGAGGGTGTGCGCCTGCCGCAGACGCATCTGACCGCGAGGCGCCGAGCTGAGCGCCGTTTGCCACTCCAAAAGCCGGCTTCACTGTCTGGACTCCGTGCTCCGGGTAAGCCCTAATGATGAGGAAGGAACCAACCGTGGCCAAAGTCGAAATCTACACCACCAGCTACTGCCCGTTCTGCATCCGCGCCAAGAACCTGCTCAAGGGCAAAGGAATTGCCTTCGACGAGATCGATGTGACCGATGACGATGCGATGCGCGAAAAGATGGTCGAGCTGTCGGGCGGGCGGCGCACCGTACCGGAGATCTTCATCAACGGAAAAATCGTCGGCGGCTATGATGAGCTCAGCGCCCTTGATGCTCGCGGAGAACTCGACGCGATGCTCGCTCATCCTGCGTAACGATGCCGCGACACAAAGGACCTGAAAAACAGACGGGCGCCAACGGAAATTTCCGCGGCGCCCGCTAGGTAAAGCGACTCAGACGCTTCGTTAGTTGCCGCTCGGTGAAGCGACCAGGCCTTCGTTCATGTGGTGCAGCGCGTTGCGGTCAGTCGATGACTCGTACTGAATCGCCTCGGCGCTGACCGTCACCGTGGACCCATCCGGAGAGACTTCGCTGTCTTCCTTGATGACGGCGTCTACCGTGTCGGGATATTTCTCGAGCGCCATCTTCTTGAGCCGGTCCTGCATCTTCGCCGCATCGATGGCATCCGGCGTGAAGGGCTCGGTATACTTGAGCTCACCGAGCTTGGTGTATGGCTTGCCAGCGGGCGGTTCTCCGGTCGTTACCCACACGTGGGCGGTGTCGACCCGTTGAACGAATTCCTGTTTCTTTGCTTCCTCGGCCTGTCGCTGCGCTTCGATCGCGCCGCAAGCGCACAAGTTTAGCGCCAGCCCGATAGCCACGAGTTTCGCGAGTGTTAATGAGCGCATGTCTCTCCTGTCAGCTCCCCAGGCTCCTCAATTGTCATTATAGTGCCGCGTCGTGAATTGTCTAATGACCCCAGCGCGAGCATTCGTGCTTTTTATTTCATTTAACCCTGCTTCCGCGCAAATGGCCGCTATCCGGGCAGCAACGCCTATCCGCTACTTTAAGTTCTGGCAGCACAGAGGCCGAGAGTGACCCGGTTTGCCGCGTGTTTCCTGCTGGTGTTCGGTCAACTGGCGTTCGGCGGAATGTTTGCACTCTCGATTCCGCCCTTCTTCAAGGTCGAGCGCGGATTCTACAAGTCGACCGCAGGCGTGTACCTGAGCGCAAGCTTGATCACGGCGATCGGCTTTTCGTGGCTGGCGATTCGGGGCACTGCCACCACTCACCCAACTCCGGGCGCGTTGTGGAGCGCGGCCTTGCCGTGGCTGGTATTCTCCGCCGTCTGCGCCACTTACCTGGCGACTTTGTGGGGCGAAGGGGGACGGCTGCGGGCTCGCTCGTACACCGCAGCTCTCGTGATCGGGTTGGTCGGGGTGGTCGCGAATTCGATTCTGCTGAAACCCTCCGCTTTTGGAGCGATGGCTGCGGTGCTCTATGGCCTGACTGCGGTCACCTCGTCGCTGGTGCTTGGATTGGTGAGCGGCGCGATGATGTTCGGCCACTGGTACTTGATCGATCCCAATCTCCCGGTCGAATATTTGCGCAGTTTTGTCCGAGTGCTGGCCGCCGCCCTGATTGCCGACCTCGTCGCGCTGGGCAGTGCCCTGGGCCTGCTTGCCGTAGTCGGCGGGGCGGCTGGTGCCGCTGTGAGTGGCTTGTTTGATTCCCATGCCGGCCTGTTGCTTTCGCGTACCCTTCTGGGGCCGGTCGCCACGCTGATCCTTACCTGGATGACCTGGCAGACCCTCAAGGTTCCACAAACCATGGCGGCTACCGGCCTGCTCTACATAGCGGTAATGTCGACGTTAGTCGGTGAGATGCTCGGACGGTTCATACTGTTCCGGACTGCAATACCCTTCTGAGACGGCTTTTCCGCCGCGCTTGCGGATGCTACTCGATCAGGCGTGGCCGACGAATACGACCGCGAGCGATTCCCTGGCAATTTCTACCAGGGAATGATCTTCAAGCTCGACCGCGCGCGCGGCCACGGTATCCTGCGCTCGCACAGCGGGCGCGAATTCGAATTTGTGTTCCCGTTCGTGCACGTGGTGGGCGCAAAGATCGGCGGACGGATGCCCGGAATCGATCTCCTGCACGAAGGTGACGTGGTCGGCTTTGATGTGGGCTGGACCTCCAAGGGCCTGCGCGTCACCACGATCTCACCGCGCCTGCCTGACTAAGCCCTGCAAACGATCGTTCGGACGTTTTTGTTCGCGTCGGGCGCTCCGGCTGACTCATTCGCGCTCGACACCGTCGATCCGCATCAAGAGGTGCACTACCCCGCTTTCATGTGTTGCCTGTACCTTGAACCCGCTCGCCGCAACCACGTCGAGCATATGAACGTTGTCGCCGAGGACATCTGCTTCGAACTCCGTGATACCTTTGCGCCGCGCGATGCGGCTCAGATGGACCAGTAGCAGTGTGCCGATGCCGCGTCCCTGCTGCGCATCTATGACGGAAAAAGCCGCTTCGCCGCGCTCCTTCGAAGTGCGGAAGTAACGGCCGACACCTATGATGTGTTCGCAGCCCTCATTGCTAAGGATCGCCACTATCCCAACATGCTGGTCGAAATCCAGCTCGGTAAAGCGCCGCACCTCCTCGTCGCTCAGCTCGCGTTTGTAAGCCATGAACCGATGGTGCACCGACTCGGGACTCAGACCGTGAGCATGTTCCCGCAGACGTTCCTTGTCGTCGGGCCGGATGGTGCGGATCACGATCGCTCCGCCATCGCGGACGGTTTCCTCGACCCGATACGAAGCTGGATTGAAATCTGAGGGCGACGGAGTTGGGCTCACGGTTTGGTCCCGTCTCTTTTCTGGTTGGCCATTTTCTCCCTTCGACTCTCCGGAATCGACTCCCGAGACATCGCGTAGACAAGCGGACTTGTACGCCGGCGCCGACCGACTATCCCCAGAGATTGCTACGCTTCGGATGGTAGCAATAAGCTCTCTTCTTCAGGTGTTCATCCGATGAACTTCCGATTGGAGCACTTCGGGAGACAGTCTACAGGAATCCACTTGCCGGGCATGCGATCAGGTTCGTCGACGTGCCGGGACCATCGCATCCAAGCCCGCACGACGATTCTCTTAACATGTGGTCCACATTCGCGGGAATGTCGAACTGGCTGGAATGACGCGTCGGACGCTCTTCGACCCTTGGCTAACGGCTATGGACGCACTCAGGATGGTCGAGGCACCAGCAACATTGACGCGGGAGGAATCATCACGTGGCCATCGAAAGCCAAATATTAGTCACAGGAGCCGCCGCGCGCGTAGGCGGTATCGGAGGTGAAGTCGTCGAGCGTCTGCGCAAGCGAGGCCTGCCGGTCCGCGCGCTGGTTCATCGAGAGGATGAGGGTGCCGCGAGGCTGCGCGAAACCGGTGCCGAGGTCGTGGTGGGCGACCTGACGGCGCCTGCCGATGTTGTTCGAGCGATGCAGGGTTGCCGGCGTATCTACTTCGGTATGAGCGTTTCACCGCCCTACCTCGAGGCGACAGTCATCGCCGCCGCGGTTGCACGTGAACAGGGCGACATTGAAGCGTTCGTCAACATTTCGCAGATGACCGTCTCGCAGATGAGCCTGACCAACATGACGGACTCTCGGCAGCAGCGCCTGCACTGGCTGGCCGAACAAGCGCTGAATTGGTCGCAACTCCCGGTCGTGCATGTCCGCCCGACCGTGTTCCTGGAGGGTCCGTTCTTCACGAACCTGGCCGCCCGGTCGATAGCCAAGGACGATTCGATCCGGCTGCCATTCGGAAACGGGCGAACATCGCCGGTGGCGGCCAACGATGTGGCGGAAGTTGTCGCGACAATTCTTGCGGAGCCCGTCCCACACCTCGGCAAAGTCTACGAGCTGACGGGCCCGAAATCGCAGGACATGACGGGTATTGCCGGCGAATATTCGAACGCTCTCGGCCGGAAGATCACATACGTAGATGTCCCTCTTGAGCAGTGGCGCGACTCGGACCTGCGAAGTCTCAACTTACCCGAGCACGTCTTCCAACACTTACTTACGATGGCCCGTCTTCATGCCGCCAATCGGTACGATCGCTCCACTCGCGACATCGAGGTAATCACGGAACGTCCGGCGACGCCCATCCACGACTTTGTTGCGGTGCGAGCCAAACTGTTTGCGCGAAATCCTTAGCTCAAACGCGAACTACGGAACGAGCCTGCAATGACGTGAGAAATCTCGGGATGTCTCGACCCGCATTGAGTTTCGCTAGTAGCGTCGGTTGAATCACCTGGGCGAGCACGACCCCTCGCTCCCCCTCACCTCACGACCTGCATACGCACCGGCGACTATTGTTCCTATCTTCCCGAACCGCGCCCGCTAACAACCTGGAAGTTCTAGCGCCTGAGCTATTTCCAACCGACCGTCAGGTAACACCGAGTAACATTGTTACCTGCGAGGTACCGCCTTCATTGACATGGGGGACCTTGCCCGGCGGCACTCACTGCTGGAGCTGGTCCGTACTTGTAACCCCGCAGAATGAATTCTGCGGGCAACAAATGGAGGGTACGGAAATGACCATTCGACGAGTTACTTACGTCCGATCCATGGTGCTGGCGACGGCACTCGTGGCGTGGGGTGCCTGGGGGGCCAGCCACCCAGCCGTGGCCGAGGCAGATCAACACTGCGTTAGGGTGGGGGGCGGGGTTTTGACCAACCTAATCGACAACTCCGATACGCTCGGGACCGCGACCGGTGATCTCGCTGGCGGCCTGGGCATCACGATCTTGACGACACCGACCACAGGCGGCCCGGCCGCCGTCTACAAGGTCCACCACCACTGGGTGACCACGACCGGCGACACGCTGCAGTTCCAGGACGCCCTGCTGACTCTCTACCCGACCGGGGTTAGCAACGTCTTCCTGGGCAGGTACGACAGTGGAGTCGTGTTCCTCGGCGGAACTGGCAAGTACGAACACGCCACGGGGACGCTCGATACCGCCTTTGGCGCGGTCGACTTCAATCAAGGCCTGCTCACCCTCCGGTACGCGGGAACCATCTGCTTCCCAGGCGACTAACCGCGTTCGGCAACCATCGTTCGGTCTCGGCCTGATTGCGAGCGCCTTAAGGCCCTGCGGGAGGAGCCACCGATGCGCTGGGGCTCCTCCCAACTCTTTTCCCCACTTCCGGGTGGCCGCCGCCCCTCTCACAAAGGGTCCTGATTGTTCATTCAGAGGGGTCGAGATGCGCACGACAGAAATCGCGCTCTCCTCAAAATGTTGAGGAGTCACTTAGCGGACGGCTTTGAAGGGGAGAAGGCCTGGATCAGGATTCGGGGAGCATTTCTCAAATGATCTCCCGCGCGTTCCGGGGAAACGCGCAAACTTCCGGCGGGGCCTGGTTTAAACTATGGGCGCGCCAGGCTAGCGGATTCTTCCCCATTCGACTCGCGTCTGCACCGAGAACGTCAGAAGGCCATCAGCGGCGAAAGGTTTGAGAATTCGTCCTAACCCTTCATCGAATTGCGCCGACCCTGCCTCGCCAAGATGATCCTCGGACCAGGTCGCCCGGGAGTGCTCACATTGCAGGAAATCCTCGACGCTCTGCACTACCCGAACTGGTCTGCTCATCACCCTGTCCAGACACTCAAAGGCCGGGTGGTTGAGTATCGGTTGCCGCAGCCTCTGACTGGCGCTGGCCCACCATTTGGGCCGCTCCCCCTCGGTTTTCTCGAGGAAGTCGAGCATGAATCGCGTCGCCTCCCCTTCCCACGGCGGATCGATGGGAGCATCACCGTCGAGCACCGCCAGAAAAGCGCCGGGTGCCTGAGTTTCTCTGAATCGGGGTAGCACACGATCGACCTCCATCCAGTGAATGCTCGCCCCTGCGACTATCAGTCCGTAAGGAGGACTAAGCTCGGCGTCCTCGATTCGCGCGCATACCCACCGGATCCTGGGGTCGCGGCCTTCGGGGAACGAACGGGCGATGCGCAGCATCGGTTCGGAAGGGTCAACCGCGTCGGCTCGATCGATTTGATTCACCAGCCCGCGAACGATTTTGCCGGGACCGCATCCGGCATCAAGCAGAGATCGCGGTTGACCGCTCAGCAGACCCGCCAGGGTGTCGTAGACTTCGCTTGAGTAGTCGGGCCTGAACCGATAGTTCGCGGCCATTCGATGCGAGGCAAACCGAACCCCATAGGACTGCCTGTCCGCCATGGGCGGTGCCTCTTCAGGCTGGCTTGGCCTGGAACATCCGCCAGAACTTCACACCGAGTGGATACATCTCGCCGATGACCTGGTAGCCGTGTGCTGAATAGTACGGCACATTCGCTTCGGTCGCGGTTTCGAGATAAACGCCGGCCAGATCGGTCCGCTGTATAGCGAGTTCGCGCAAAGCATCGAGCAGCGCGATTCCGTAGTGCTTGCCCTGATGGTCCGGATCGACGCCCAGAAAATTTAGGTAGATGTGTCGCTGCGGTGGGTGGTTGCGCGCCAGCGTGTCGGTCAATTGCAAAGCCCGCATCGTACCGCCCCATCCGACCGCGCGAATCATCCGAGGCATGAAGGGGAGCCCGAAACCGAGGAGCGTCAGAACCGATGCCGCACCGCCGCCTGCTATGACGGCGGCGCCTGCCACTTTGCCGCCATCGAGCACGCCCAGCACCGGTTCACCTTCGCGACGCTGAACTGACAGAGCGGCCCGGAAAACTTCCGTTATCCGGCGCACGCGTTCACCCGGCTCGGAGACGACCGTTTCAGGCAGAATCGCCATCAGCGCCGGATCTCGAACAAACGCGCGTCCCAGGGCAACCGCCGCTTGCTCAAACTGGTTAGGAAAGAGAACCGAGACTCGCGGAAGCATAGCTTCAGAACCCTTACTGAAAATGCCTCACGGCGCAACGCGTGCGCCCGGCTGCCGCACACGCGCGATCGCGTCGCGCCAGCCCGCCAGCAGCAGTTCGCGCGTATCGCTCTTCATCCTGGGGTGAAAGACCTTTGCGCCCCGATGAAAAACCTCCAAGTCGCGTTGATGTCCCCATACCCCCGTGGCAAGCCCGGCAAGCATCGCGGAGCCAAGCGCCGTCGTCTCCGCCATTTTCGGGCGCCGCACCGGCTTGCCGATGATGTCAGCCTGAAACTGCAGGAGATAAGGATTCATGCTCGCACCGCCGTCTGCTCTAAGTTCAGTCATTGCGCGCGCGGTATCCAGCTCCATTGCCGAAAACACGTCGCGAACCTGGTAGGCGATGCTGTCCAGCGCCGCGCGCACGATGTCCGCGCGCCCAGTACCGCGGGTAATCCCGAGGATGGCGCCTCGGGCTGCCGAATCCCAGTGCGGAGCGCCGAGTCCGACGAAGGCGGGAACCATGTAGACTTGGGTGGGGTCGCGGCTCCGGCGCGCCAGGGCGAGGCTATCTGCGGCTCGCTTCAGGAGCCCAAGGCCATCGCGCAACCACTGAATAGCCGCGCCTGCCACAAACACGGATCCCTCCAGCGCGAAGGCGCGTGAGCCGTCGGGCCCGAGCGCGGCAGTGGCCAACAACCGATGGCGCGACCGCACGCGCTCGTTGCCAGTGTTCATCAGCAAAAAAGCGCCGGTGCCATAGGTCGCCTTGGAGTGGCCCGGATGTACCGCGCCCTGTCCATACAGTGCCGCTTGCTGATCGCCAATCAACGCGGCAATCGGCACCGGCCTTGAGCCTATGGCGCCCGCTGCCGTCTCCGCCATCGGCCCGCGCGAGCTGACCAGCGCCGGGAGCATCTCGCGCGGTGCGCCAAGCATGGCGAGCATTTCATCGTCCCACTCCAGTCGCTCCAGGTTCAAAAGCATCGTTCGCGAGGCGTTGGTGTAGTCGGTAACGAAGCTGGCACCTCTGGAGAGCCGGAACGCGAGCCACGTATCGATGGTGCCGAAGCAAAGCTCGCCGCGTTCTGCGCGCGAGCGCCAGGCGGGCCGCTCGTCGAGCAACCACTTGAGCTTGGTCCCCGAGAAATACGGATCGATGAGCAGGCCGGTGCGCTCGGTCACCTCATTTTCACGTTCCAGCAACGACTGGCAGATGGCTGCGCTGCGGCGGCATTGCCACACGATCGCGCGATGGAGCGGCTTGCCCGAGCGCCGCTCCCAGAGCAGGAAGGTTTCTCTCTGGTTGGTTATTCCGATTGCGCGCAGGTCGCTGGCCTTGGCGCGTGCCGCTTTCAACGCGGCTTTCGCCAGGCCAATCGCGGAGTGCGCAATCTCTTCGGCATCGTGCTCGACCCATCCAGGTCGCGGATAGTACTGGCGAATCTCCCGGTACGCGCGGCCTCGCACGCGGCCGCTGGAATCGATCGCGAAGACCGTAGTGCCGGTGGTTCCCTGGTCTATCGCAAGCACCAGATCGCTCATGCCGTCCTCACCTTTCGATGCTGTTCGCCTCGCGAATCCTAATGTTCGCTTGCCTCCACGACAATCTGTGAACGGACGGACCCGCGCGCGCGACCTCACCATGACAGTGGCATATTGAAACCGGCTTGCGTCGGCCCATTGGCGGGGCCATGATAGGCGCGCTTGGCGGCCAGGCCTCTTTTCCGGGAGCCCTAACGATGAGCGATTTAGTTGAAAAAAAAGAGGACCTGATTCGCTACTTTGAGTCAGGCGCCAAGCCGCGCTCCGAATGGCGCGTGGGTACCGAGTACGAAAAGGTTGCCGTGTCCGCCGACGACGGAACCGCCCTGCCATTCTCCGGTCCTCGCGGCGTTGAGCAGATCCTGAAGCGCCTCGCCGATCGCTACGGTTACGAGCCAGAGACTGAAGAAGGTCGGGTACTTGCCCTCAGGGGTAAAGGCTCCTCGATCACTATCGAACCAGGTGGTCAGATCGAGCTGTCCGGAGAGCAGTGCGACACGATTCACTGCGCGCAGCACGAGTTCAGTCTACACGTCGAGCAATTGATGAATGTGTGCCGCGAATCCCGAGCGACGATTCTCGGGTTGGGCATGCAGCCGGTCAGCCGAATCAATGAGATCGAGCTGCTGCCCAAGGCGCGCTACCACATCATGTATCCGTACATGGCCCGCAAGGGCCGCCTCGGCCAGCGCATGATGAAGCAAACCGCAGGAGTGCAGGCGAATCTGGACTACGGGGACGAGGCCGACGCGATGCGCAAGTTGCGCGTCAGCATGGGCCTCGTACCACTAGTCTACGCGATTTTCGCAAATTCTCCGCTGTCGGACGGCGGGCTAAATGGCTACCTGAGTTTTCGCGGGCACATCTGGAGCGAGACCGATCCCGATCGCAGCGGCGTGCTGGAATTTGCCCTCCGGGAACAAACCTCCTTCGAGGACTATGCCGAATACGCGCTCGACGTGCCGATGTACTTTCTCATCCGCGAGCATCACTACATCGATCTGACCCAGCCCCCCGGCATCACCTTTCGCCAATATATGGCTCGCGGATGGGGCAAGGAGCGTGCGACGCTGGAGGACTGGAGCAATCACCTCACCACCATCTTCACCGAGGTGCGCGTAAAGAAGTATATCGAGGTCCGGACCGCCGACAGCCAGCCGCCCTCCCTGATGCTGGCCCTGCCGGCCCTGCTGAAGGGTGTCCTGTACGATGATGACTGTCTTCAGGGCGCGTGGGATCTCGTAAAGCGCTGGACCTTCCCGGAGCGCCTATCCATCACCGACGCAGCGCAGCGAGCCGGCCTGGCGGCCCGTGCGGGGAAGATCAGCCTGCGCGAACTGGGCAGTGAACTGCTCGCAATCGCGGTAACCGGACTCGAGCGCGCTCGCCAATTGAATAAACGCGGCGACGATGAGAGCATTTATCTCCTAAGGCTCCTCGACTTGGTCCGCCAGGGCAGCACCTGCGGCAGCCTTGTCATCGAGCGATGGAAAGGGGCCTGGAACTACGACGTGGCGCGGCTGGTGCAGGGAACCTCGTACGACTTCGAAGCGATGTTGTGATGCAGTTTCGACTGACGCAAAGACACATTGTCGCATTCAACTTCCTGCTGATTGCGGCAGTCGCCTACTTTGCGGCGCGCTCCGCCAACGAGATCATCCGGCAGAGTCTGCAAGGCGTCCCAACCCTTCCCGCCGCGGTCATGACCGGTGGCGGCAGCGAGACCCGTTCGCGCGATTACTACGACCAGATCGCGAAGCGGGACGTCTTCAACCTGGTCCCGCAAAACACCCCCGCGCCGGTCGTCGCCTCGGTCGACCTCCACATCAAGCTGCTCGGCACCTCACTGGCCACGCGCGAGCGTCCGTTCGCGATCATCGAAGACCAGAACGGCGACCAGTCGCTGTATACCGTCGGCGACGAAATACCCAACGCGGGCAAATTGCTTTCGGTGCAGAAGAGCCGGATCATCGTGTTGAGCGGCGGTCAGCAGGTCGCCCTGGATATTCCCAACGAGAGCATGCCGTCGGGCGTGCAAACCGTGCGAAGTGCGCCCTCGCAAACCGGCGTGCGCAAGCCACTTATTCAAATCAATCCGAAGTTCCCTCTGCCCACCGCAAACCTCAGGAAGAAAGCCGATGACGAGAGCGACACCGTCCCGGATGTCAACGTCGAAGACGAGGGGGAAAATCACTACGGCCTGAAGCGTGACGAACTCAGGGGCGCCTTGTCACACTCGGCGGAGCTTTTCACGCAAATCCACGCAATCCCCAACTTTCAGAACGGGAAGAGCACCGGCTTTACCCTTCAGGAAATCGAACCCGGCTCGGTGTTCGAGGACCTCGGCCTCGAGGACGGCGACCAGCTGACCGCGATCGACGGCCGACAGCTGGAAAATCCAGCCGAAGCAGTGGGGCTGCTGTCGACTATCCAGACCCGCTCCTCGGTTGACATCACCGTGATGCGCGACGGGCGCCCGGTCCAATTGCACTACGACATCCGCTGAGTGATGGAGCTTCGGGCGGCGCGCCGCAGTGAGCGCGATGAAGTGCTCGACCTTCTGGGGCTGTGGTACAAGGACCGCGAATTTTTCGCGCGCTACAACCAGAACGACCCGAAATTCAGGGATGAGCTGTGCCTGATCGCCCGGGACGGCGACGCACTGGTCGCCACCGTTCAGATCTTTGACCGCGCCGTCCAGCTGGATGGTCAGGCGACGCCGATGGGTGGAATCGGGTCGGTATTCACCCGCGAGGATTACCGCCACCAGGGGGTCGCATCCGCGTTGATGCGCATGGCGGTCGAGACTTTGGAGCGCGAGCAATTCGAAGTCTCGCTGCTGTTCGCCGAACGGCTGACCTTCTACAACCAGTTCGGCTGGCGCGAGATCGGGCGCAAATTCAGCGTGCTCGCGAACGCGTCCGCACTCCGCGCTTCCGGGGAATATGAGATCGACGTCTTCGACCCCGCGCGCGACCTCGATGCAATCGCTTCGATTCATCGCGACTACACAGGCCGTTTCAACGTTAGCGCCGTGCGCGATGCCGCCGACTGGCAGGGCAACCTTATCTTCGCCGGGAACCAGCCGGGTGAAGGGTGCGCAGAGTATTTCATCATCGCGTGCAGCCGGTCACGCCCCAGTGCCTATGCGCGGGTAACGCGATTCTATGGGGTTACCATGGTGATGGAGTACGGGTATCGCGGCGGCATGGAAGACGCCCTGCTGACGCTCTTTCAGCACCTGGGCGAGGCTGCCACCGGAGCGCGCTGCTCACATCGCCTGCAGGGGGACCATCGCGGGGCGGCCATGCTTACCGAGGGGACGGGTGGTGCGGGCGCTCCCGCCGGCGTGCTGGTTACGCATACCGCTCACGACAAGACGCTCGAAAGTCGCCTGACGGCCGCAGGAGCGCCGGTCGCTTATCACCAGGACAATAACTATATGTGGCGCATCGTTTCGGCCCACAAACTCGGCAAGCGCCTCGGGTTGCCCCCGGACTGGGCCACCGCTCGCGCGTTTGAGCTGTTTGCGAGCGACAATTCGCTGTTCTGGAGCGCAGATCGCTTCTAACCCTATTGCTCGGCACCCTTTTTAGGCGGATTTTGTTTGAAGGGGATTCATGCTGGGAGGTGGTGGTATGAGGCGGTTCCCGTCGTCCAATCAAGTTGGCAATCGTTTAGGTCTTGCGGTTGGCGTTTTGTTGCTGACGGCCGCGGTGTTTTCTGTGACCGCGGGCGTTCCGTCTCAGGCGCTGGCGGCACGGCATCGCGCGCATAGGGCCGCAGTGAAAGCTGTTGCGCCCCCGGCTTCCGACGAGCCCTACGTCGAAGCGGCTGTGATGGAGCCAACCAGCGGCACTTTCATTTTCGAAAAAAACGACCATCAACCATGGCCCACCGCGTCGCTCGCAAAGATGATGTTGATGCTGGTGGTTGTGCAGAAAGTCCATGACGGCAGCCTAAAGTTGACCGATCAGATCACGACTTCGCGCGAGGCCGCCAAGATGGGCGGCTCACAAGTGTACTTGAAGGAAGGTGAGGTCTTCTCGCTTGATGACATGATGAAAGCAGTCGTAGTGCACTCTGCCAACGACGCTTCCCTGGCGGTAGCCGAGTACGTGGCCGGGTCGGCGCAGGCATTTGTGCAGCTGATGAATCAGCAGGCGGCGGCGCTGGGGATGAAAGATACCCATTACTATTCCGTTCACGGGCTTCCTCCGGCTCCCGGTCAGCAGGCTGACGTCGCCAGTGCCTACGATCAGGCGTTGCTTGCCCGTGAGCTGCTCAAGTATCCCGAGATCGTCCGGTGGTCATCGATTGATACCGCTCCATTCCGTGGCGGCGCCTTCGAGCTGCGCAACACCAATCACCTGGTTCGCACTTACCCGGGGTGTGACGGCTTGAAGACCGGCTTTTATGACAAAGCGGGTTTCAATGTGGCCGCGACCGCCAAGCGCGGAAACCTGAGAATGATCGCGGTCGTGCTCGGAACGCCGCACAAGCTCACGAATTTCAAAGAGGCTGCTGAACTGATGTCCGCCGGCTTCGCCGACTACGAGATGGCCAGCATCGTAAAGAAAGGCACACCCGCATCCCAGACTGTGGCGATCGCCGACGGCGCCGCACCGACTGTAGTCCCGGTGTTCGCGATGGATGCAGCCATCTTATCGAGGCGTGGGGAGTCCAAGAAAAAAGTCACCGTTACCTATAATTTACCCGCCTCGATAAACGCGCCCGTGAAGGCCGGGCAGCAAATTGGTACCGCCCAGATGGTTGCGGACGGCAAGCCGGTCGACAGCGTCGCGTTGATAGCGCCTGCGGACGTGGCAAAGAAGGGCGGCGGACTCCTGAGGCGGATGCTCGGCAAGCTCTAGCAGAAGGTTCTGGCGTCCGGCGCGTTTTTGGACTGCGCGCGCGAAAACATCAACCGTGCTTGTCACCCCATCGGGCAGTTGTCGGTCCGGAGAACCGGCACACCCACAGCAAATTCACGCCGGCCGCAAAATATTATCGCTAACGGGATCGGCGACGGCCGCGGTGCGTTCTCGAACGCGATGCGGCGCCATGGCAGAATGCAGAGTCGCCCAAACCCTGCAGCAAAGCTCCTGCGTTTGCATGGTAAGCGCGCGCCGGTAGATATATCGCGAACATGCTGACCCGCAGGAACCTGATCATCGCGCTAGTTGCGGTGTTGCTACTTTGGATTGGCGGCAACCTCGCGCTGCATTTCGGACAAATCCGCCACAACCGCCTTCCATTGGATCTCACCGCTCAGTTTCCACCCGACAAGCCTACGGTGCCGGGAGAAATATTCGGCACTACCATGGCGGCAATAATGGACCACGAACTGAACAGCGGCTTCGGATGGCGCCCCAATGACCTGTACCTGTGGGGTCCCAAGGTGATGGCCGACAACAACGCCGATCGCCAGTTGGGAATCATCATGGCGATGCGCGAGACGACGCGAGTTTTCAAGGATCACCTCACCAAGGTCTCTTCCAACCAGTATGACCAGAACCTGGTCGACGCCGACACGGACTTTCGCAACGACGCGGAAAAATGGATGCTCCCGTCACCCGAGGGGAAGTACGCAGACGGTGTCGCGCATCTGCGCGCCTACGTCGCTGGGTTGCACACCACGCCTCCAACCTCGCGCGAGCTTAACCTGCGCGCGGTCGAGCTTATCCGCCTGTTTCAGGTATGGACCGACCTGCTGGGCGACGCACACGCCAACCTGTATCGGACCACCAAGGACGACGGCAGTCCGGTCCATTCCTGGGATTGTGATCACTATTTCTATCATGCCCAGGGCTACGCGCACGTGATGTACTATTCCATGATGGCGCTGGAGCGCGAGTATCAGAGCACCCTGAAAGACGACCCGATCCTCACCAAACTCTTCGACGACACGATCGATGCGCTTCACAAGGCCGCGACCATGAAACCGCTGATCGTGCTGGATGGGGCACCGGACGGCATCTTCGCCAACCATCGCCGCAACCTCGATGCGTATGTCACCGAGGCCCGCCAGAAGATGTATTCGATTCGCGAGGAGCTGCAACGCTCACCGCTTTAGTCAGCCCCACAGGAACGGGCTGAGCAGCAGCATCCCGCCACGGGTCAGCAACTGGAGCAGCGCCGGCACCCAGTCGGAAGGCAGGCCCAGGGCTTCGGGAGCGGGGTCCCAGCGCGCGGGAACTCGCGTCGGTGAAAGCAGGTTGCGGATTGAAAACAGCGGCTCACGCGCAGAATACAGCACCAGTTGATGAGCGTGCCCCGGCGGGATCCCCGCCTTTTCCCGCGCCAGTTCCACCGCTCTGCTGAAGCCGCCCAGTTCATCGACCAGTCCACGCTCCCGCGCGGCTATCCCGCTCCACACTCGCCCGCGGGCCACCTCCTCGGTCTGCTCGGCGCTGAGCTTTCGGCCTTGCGCAACCTTGGCGGTAAAGTTTCGGTACACTTCGCCCAACGCACCGTTGAGCTGTTCAAGTTCCGCTTCACTCATTGCGCGCGACAGCGAGAGCGCATCACCGCTCTCCGCGGTTTTGGCGTAGTCGAAGCGTACGCCAAGGTTGGACAACATCCGCGACAGGTCAAGCTTCATGTAGACTACGCCGATGGAGCCGGTGACCGTGGCAGGTTCGGCCACGATCGAGTCGGCGCCCATGGCCACGTAGTAGCCGCCCGAGCCCGCCACCTCGCCCATCGATACGATGACCGGCTTACCGCGTTCCTGCGCTTCACGCACGGCGCGCCACACCAGGTCGGAACCGACCGCGGATCCCCCCGGCGAGTTGATCCGAAACACAATGGCCCGATTCTGTTCGTCGCGCGCGGCGCGATTGATCTCCTCGGCGGTGGTTTCACCCGAAATGAATTCGCTGCGCGGTGGGGGTTCGCCGGCGATTACCGGACCGTTACCCAGAACAACTGCGATACGTGGGCGGTCCCCCCGTTCATGTAGATAGGCAACCCGCCGCAAGTAGCGGCCGAAGCCGATTTCCGATTTACCCTTGCCCCTAACGTCCAGTTCCTGGCGCACGTCCTGGAGATAGCCTTCCCGGTCGACCAAGCCGGCCTCGCGTGCCGCACGGGCGCTCAGAAAGCCGGCTGACATCAGCTCGCGAGCGCGCTCGGGCTCCAGGCGCCGCGCTTCCTTGAGAGCATCGATGAGCACCTTTTGCCGGTCCTGAATGATCGCCTCGAGACTTTCGCGCAGCTCGGGGGACATGTTGTCGCGGGTGAGCATTTCCGCGGCGCCCTTGTACTGCTTCCACTGCAGCGTCTGAACCCTGACCCCGGCATGTTCGAGCGCTTCGCGCAGGAACGGACTCGCTATAGCGACGCCCAGCAACACCAGCATCGCGTCTGGATTGATCACGATCTCCGAGGCTCCGGAGGCGATCAGGTATTCCATGAGACTAGGCGCATCGCCGGTCATGACCGCGATCACCCGCTTGCCCGCGGCCCCGGTCGCGCGGAGCAGGCGATGCACTTCATGTGCGGTCGCAAGACCCGCCTCGACCGCTGCAAGATGTACCACGATGGCACGGACCCGCTTGTCAGACACCGCCGCCTCCAGGCCGTAGCGCAGCTGGCGCAGACCTGTCGTGTGGCGACGAAAAAACTGGTCGAAGGGCGAACGCCGGATGTCTTCCGGGATCGAGCCCGCCAGTCGCAGCATCAAGACCGAGTCGTGGGGGATGCGCGCCGGCCGGACCACGAACATCCAGAAGGCTCCTGCAACCGCAACTGCCGCCAGAAAAAGAATCGCACCGAGCGTCGGCTCATGGTGACGAAGCATCACGTCCCCGAGCACGCCAAACACCGCGATTAGTCCGACGACCCGCGCCTCGCGGCTTATCCACAGACCTTTCCAGCTGAACATGCCCTCCACCATAGCACGGTCGCCTTTTCGGACCGCGCCATCTAGACTAGAGGCTTTTGATGGTCAGGCCTTTCCTAATCGGCATCCCGCTAGCGGCCGCAATCGCTCTCGCTGCCTGCTCCTCAGCGAAACCTCCGGTGCCCTCGCCTCCGGTTTCGGTCGCCGCCACTCCTACTCTTGCCATCACCAATGGCGTTCACGTGCTGGCAAACCTGCCGATGCCCCCGGGGTTTGAGCCGATCGAGGGGCGGCCACCGCAATGGCTGCAAAACGGTACCGAGATCGCCGTTACCGGGACCATCGCCGGACACGTGACCGTGTTCGGCCTCAGCGGCCAGGGCTGGCGCAACCAGCGAATCCTCGCAGCAGAAACCGGGCCCGATGCGGCCGAGCAAGGAAGCATCGTCGACGCCGCCGCGAGCCCCGATGGCATGACCTTCGCCACCGCGGTGGCGGTCCCTCAGGAGAGGCGCCTCGACATCGTGCTGCGCGATCTCATCGCCTCGGGTCCCGGTCATGCGATCACGTACTTCGACGGGGTTTACGACCTGGTCAGCATGCACTGGCTTAGCAACAGCACGCTCGCCATCGCATTGCGTCCGCAACCTGAACCGTCTCCAACGCCATTTACCGCCTCGCCCGATGCGGGCGAACCTCTGGCGCTGCCGCCAAAGCCATCGGCAGGTCTACAACTGCTGGTAGTCACCGGTGCCGGTTCGGTCGCGCCGCTCACGCTGCCGTGCGCGATTTCAGCGCTGCAGTGGAGCCCGAGCGGCGTATACGCGATCGGAATGGGCGATTCGACCGCTCCACCGATCCTCGTCGATCGCCGCCGATCGACGTGCGTCCCCCTGTCGGCAAAAGCTCCCGTGAACGTGCTCGGCTGGGAGCCGGAAGGGGAGAATGCGTTTCTGTTCGTCCAGACCGTCAACGGCAAAAACCGGGGCGTTTTCGAACACGACATCTCTTCCGGAAGAGACCGTCTCATCGCGGTCTCGAGCGGGGCCGCGTCGTACGTGGGCAACGGCCCGATTCTGGCCTTCGGAAATCAGAAACTGACCTGGAAAATGATCGCAGACCACCCGTTGCAGCCGGTGATCGCGGAGCTGGCTGTTTTTGACCCCGACAAACCCGAGATCGATGTGCGACAGCTGGGGTTCCGTACGGTACCTACAATGATTGCCGACAGCGTCATGCTGCACACGCGTCCGACCGATCGGGTTCTTTTGCAGACCTTCGAACCTGCGGTTCCAGTTGCGATGCGCAAGCTGATCGTCTATGCGGAACGCACCGACAGCGCATTTCAGGTCGCGTACGGTCCGGCACGAGGCATGGTGCAGGCAAGCTGGTCCCCGCGTGGCCATTGGATCGCGCTCCTGGACGGCGACCCGCGGGGCAGCAGGTTGACGATTATTTCCCCGCCCGGCTGAGAAAGCGCCGACCAAGACCGAGTGTCGCGAAGGTCGCAGCAACGGTCGCCAGCGACCAACTGTGGCCCACCCGGGTTGTACGGACGCGGGGCCCCCGAGTCGAGCCGTGGACAAGCCGTCAGCTCGTTGCCCTGCCCTGCCCGTAGCCGGCCGCGGTGGCGAAAGCGCTCGCCGCCCGCTCAAAGCTGTCGAACACTACCAGGCCGCGTTCACGTGCCAGTCCCTTGGCACGCGCCACGATCCCCTCGACGTGCGCGGGATGCAGAATTATCGCGAACGCTTTTTGTGAGGAGCTGCCAAACTCGCGCAGCTTGTCCAGCAGGGTCAAAAGTTCGTCCTCGTGCGTGGCCCAGCGCTGCGCCCGGAACCCGGTCCCGATCTCGAGCACGATCGAGTCGATCACCGGATCGCGGTCGAGGATGCCCAAAATCCGATCCAATCCTCCCGGATGAATCCCGGACCCGATGGTTCCACCGGCGTCGAGCGGATTACGGTAACTTCCGCCGATTACGTTGAAGAAGGTTTTGAGCTCATCGTAAGACGCATCCGATAGGGCGGGAATATCCAGGCCCGCACCGGCAAACGTGTCCGTGATAACCACCGATTGTCCACCGGTCATGGCTACCAGGCCCATCCGGCGGCCTTTCATGGCGCGTCCGCGCGCGAGCAGCTCGACCGCGTCAAGCATCGCGTCGAGACCGGCCGCCTCGACCGCGCCGGCCTGGCGTACCATCGAGTGCCACATCGCCGCGGGAGTGGCGAGCGATCCGGTGTGCGAAAAAGTGGCACGCGCGCCCGCCTCGGTCATTCCGCCCTTCCAGATAACTACCGGGTGCTTCGCCGCCGCGCGCTTAAGGCTCTCATAGAACCGCCGTCCGTCGCGGACGCCCTCCACGTACATTCCGATCACCCGGGTGGCTGGATCTTCGGCCATCAGGTCGAGGTAGTCGGCAGCCTCCAGGATCAGCACATTGCCGATAGAGGCAGCCTTATTGACCTTGATTCCGCGTGCCTCCGCCTGGATGCAGAAATTTATCGTGTGGGTACCGCTTTGCGAGATGAAACAGACGTCTCCGCCGTCGCTGACCTTTTCATCGGGAAAATTCTTGAGCCCTACCGCCGAGCTGTAGAGCCCCATGCAGTTGGGGCCAACCAGCGCGATCGGCGAATTGAGGGCGACCTCTCTCAGATCAGCCTCCAGTCGCTGCCCCAGTTCCTCGCCGGTCTCGGAGAACCCCGAGGTAAAGAATCCAATCGAACCCACCTGATTCGCGACGCAATCGCGCAGGATACGTCCCGCCACCTGTCGGGGCACCGCGCTCACCGCATAGTCGATGGGGTCCTTGATTTCCGCGAGACTCTTGTAGTTGGTGATCCCCATTGCCTCGATGCCGGCAATCTCATTGGGGTCGATTTGCACGGAATACAACTTGGTCTTGAGCTGCGACATCGAACGCAGCCACATGAACCCGCCCATCCGCTTGTCACCGATCACGACTACCGAACGGGGATTGAAAGCGCGCCTCAAGTTTTCCAGGCGCGCGGCCCGATTTGGATCCGCGAGCGGGGGTTTGTGATCCGTCGGTCCGACCAGTACGCGCGCATCGAGTACCGCAACGCCGCGCGGGTACGCCGAGATGGGGTTGAGATCCATTTCCCGCACTTCCGGGTGCGCAACCGCGAAATCCGAAAGCCGTACCAGAAGCTCCGCGATAGCGTCCACGTCCGCTGCCGGCCGGCCGCGAACCCCCTGCAGCATTGCCGTGCCGCGTAGCTCCGCGAGCATCGCCCGCGCGTCCGCCGCGTTTAGCGGGGCCAGCCGCAATGCGGTGTCCTTGAGCACCTCCACGTGAACCCCGCCCAGTCCCACCATCACCATCGGCCCGAACCGGTCATCCCGGGTCACTCCCGCGATCAACTCGACGCCGCCCGGCGCAGCCATCGGCTGCACCGCGACTCCATCGAACCTTGCCTGCGCCGCTTTCGCCGCAAGGTTGTCACGAATCAGCGCGAAAGCGTCCCGCACGCTTTCGGGCGAAGCGAGGCCGAGCTGGACGCCACCTACGTCGCTCTTGTGGGTGATGCTCGGCGACAAGATTTTCAGTGCGACCGGGAATCCCATCCGCGCGGCTGCGGCCGCCGCCGCATCTGCAGTCTTGGCAACCTCCGGGATGGCCACCTCGATGCCGATGGCATTCAGGATTTGCTTGGACTCGATTTCGGAGAGCGCCGCGCGACCGTCTTTCCCGGCCTCTGCGATGATTTGTTCGGGTGTTGAGTTGCTCACGATGTGGCGTATAGCAAAGCCAAGCCTTGATTTGAAACAACGCGGGGGACCTCACGCCGAACGTGCGTTCGAGCCGACACGAATCCAAGCCCGGCAAATGTTTGCCGGCTCGGCGCACGAGCTTCGTTGAGCCCCGCATCGTACCGACGCGGACGCGTCACCAAGCCGGCGGCGCGGCGTTTCCAGGCGGGCCGCTTGGAGTACTGGCGTTCGGGGACCCTTTGTCTTGGGCGTTCGCGGGCTTTGCTCGCTCCGCTTCGACGCCGACTCAAAATACTCTCCAGTACTGCCCTAACGTCACCTGAGAGGTTCCGCTATGTCGTTCCGAGGTATATGAACTCTGAGGAGCGCGTCCTCCATCGAGCTAGATCATTGCATCGAAGATCACCCACTCGACGCGCGGGCCCACGAGGAGGAGGCTGCGTATGACTGCACCGAATTGGTCAATTGAGTGCGACTACATGGAGACCTGCAATTGCGACTTTGGTTGCTCGTGTAACTTCAACGGTCTCCCTAACTTTGGACGCTGCGAGGCGCTGGTCGGCTATCACATTCGCAAGGGACACTTTGGCACGGTGATCCTGGACAACCTCGACTTCATCTTCGCCGCTTCGTGGCCGCGGGCAATTCATCAAGGAGACGGTACCGTCTGCATCTACATCAGCGATCGCGCCGACAATGCGCAGCGCCAGGCCATCGCGGATATCGCGTACGGCCGCGCCGGTGGCAATGGCCCCTATGCAACCTTCGCCAGCACCATGCGGTACAAGCTCGAACCACAAACCGTGGCCATCAACATGCACGTCGACGGCAAGCGGAGCAGATTCGCCGTTCCTGACGTTTTGAGTGTCGAGCTATCGCCTCACTTCGACCCCGTTTCCGGCAGCGAGCAGGACGTGCAGATTAATTTGCCCAACGGGTTCATCTGGAAAACGGCTCATGCCATCAAGAGTACGTTGATGAGGATTGCCACGCCGAACCTGAATTTCGATCATTCAGGTCGCAATGCGTTCTACACCGTCGTCACGCACCACGGCCCGTAAGCGTTCGGGGTTCACGGAGTAAATGGCACAGCGAGTAATTCGGCCCATCTGCTTGCCCGACACCAGTGGGGCCTCGATCAGGTTGAAGCTTCGTTCGCAAACGCCTGACTCACCTGCAACGCCGCAAGTCCTGATTGAAGTAACTGGCTGCCAGAGGGCCATCTTAAGATACAAATTCCTGCCCGGGTTTAATCCTCGAATCAATCTGGGTAGTGTCCTGGTTTGACGGGTGAGGTGTCGAGTCCTCGCTTGAACTCGGCGATTTCAGAGACCAGCGAGCCGCAAGTCACAGTATTTGTGTGGTCGGACATTGGCGAAGTACCAATCCTCCGCAGCCATCCACGGAGTTAGCCAATTGTTGTCGGGATCGTTCCCAAGGTGGCCGCGCACCGGCATCCGTTTCCGCCGTTCTTCGCGCGGCGTTTCAACGAAGATCGCAATGTCGATCAGAGGTCGCAGCTCGGGACGGGTCGAATAAACTCCTTCGACCAAAAGCGTCTCATTAGGCTCGACAATCACCCATTGGTTTAGTCGATCGGTATTCCAATCGTATCGCTGATAGCGTGCAGTTTGACCGCGCCGCAGCGGCGATAAGGCCTCCTGGATCATACGTTTCCAGTCAAAATACAGGCTATATCCTTCGTGCGGTGTCAGCAGCGTAGCAGGGTACTCGTTCAGCGGACGAAAGAAGTGGTCAGCTCTCAGGATGCTGACGGTGCCGAGACGAGCACGGATGCCCTTAGCGAGGGTGGATTTTCACGCTGCGGCTCCGCCCTCTATTGCTACCACGATCATCGCGCGGCCGGGTCGCGCACCGCGAATCAATACGCATGCGGCATCGGTCGCCTCTTCGGGACGCGTCCACATCGTTCAACCATGCAAACCACCATAGGGGCAAGCAGGCTGAGTTGTGGTTCTCCCCTGACATCTCACGATAACTATGGTCGTAGATTTCAGATTAGGGCAGTGCCCTAACTTGCGCAGAGCTTCCCTCTAGGTTGGTCCTTGCGGGTCAGGCGCATCTGGACCCGTGCCGTAGACGCAATCCAAGGTGGCGATCCACGTCTTATCGGACAGGGGGTCGCCCGGGATGCGAAAATCGGCTTTTCGCTGACCCAGGTCGGCGATAAAAATAGTCATCACCCGATCGAGATCTAGTGGTTCGGAAGTGTCTTCGGGTTCAAGATCGGCCTTCCAAACGAGAGAGAGACGCACGGCGTTAAACGGATAAGTCGCACGGACCTCGCCATTCTCCACGATCGCCCATGTGTCACCACCCACGGCGTGGAGCTCGGCCGCAGCCGTCATCTGCGGGAGCGCGGCGTTGGGCGTGCCCACCCTTCCAATGCGGTGATACATCCGGTCGTTGTCGGCCATTATCGCGACATTGCGGAACGGCGGTTGCTCCCTGAGCATCGGGCCATCCCGTCCTTGGGGCCAGTATTCGAAGTTGCCGCCGGGTCCGTTGTAGAACCATGAAACTGCCCCCGCCTGGATGATGCGCCAGCGCTCAAAGAGCTCGGAGCGACCCATGGCGATCAGCCATCCCAGCGGATACTGCTCCCGAGTTGCGCCACGAAACGTCGGGACATCAACGTGAATCGGACCCGCGGGCATGGGCGCGTTCAGATTCACCACGATGAAGGTGGGACGGATCCTTGGGCTATCAAACAGCGCCCGCGCGGCAGCGATGAACCGGTGGTTCTGCAGAATCGTTTCGGCCCCTTCCACGAGCGGCTGACCCCCCACTGCCCAGTTACCGCGAAAATATGGGAAAGCCGCTTGATCCGGCTTCCTTGGAATGTACTCGGCGATTGTGCGGTAAGGTGCATGTCGCTCGAACAGCGCCCGGACCAGGTCCGGGTCGTCGAACGCCGGTTCGATGCGAATCAATCTGGCAAGCTTCTGCATAGCAACTCAGCCCCCTTGCTGCTCGAAAAGCTTTTGAACGGCTTTCTGTTTGATCAAGACCTGATGCGCAGCGATGGCGCGGTGGGCGGGTCCTAATTGGTGACATTGATGTCAACGCCTCATTCTGCTGCCGATCGCCGTTCAGCGCCAGCGAGTTTTTCCAGACTACGCCCGGCAAACTGCAGCAAATAGCCTGACGAGTGATTCAAGCCGGCTAGCCAGATACGGACAGGGCCTCGACCAGGCTGAAGCGCCGCTCGTAAAGGGCACGACCCACTACGACGCCGACAATTCCCTGATTGAAGGAACTGGCCAGGATTGCGAGGTCGGCGAGGCTCCCTATCCCGCCCGAGGCGATTACCGGAATGCGGCTGCCGCGCGCCAGTCCGATCATCGCAGAAGCGTCGACACCGTGTTCGGTTCCATCACGCGAGATATCGGTTACCGTGACAGCCACCGTACCGGCTGCCTTAAAACGAGCCACCGCGTCCATTGCGGAAAGCTGGCTGCTCTCCACCCAGCCCTTGATAGCAAGCTTGCCGCCACGAATGTCGACCGATCCAATCACGTGCCCTGGAAACTCGCGGCAGGCCTGGGCGAGGAGCTCCGGTTTGAGAATTGCCGCCGAGCCCATCGAGATGTAGCTGGCACCGCTTGCGAAAGCGGCCCGCACCGACTCAATGGTCCTGAGCCCGCCGCTCACGTCGAGCGCGCAGCTCACCGCCTCGCGAATCGCGCGAAGCGCTTCCAGATTGCGTGGCTCCCCCGCAATCGCACCATCCAAATCGACGACGTGAATCAGCTCCGCGCCTTCTGCCTCGAACTGCTTGGCCACTGTGGCCGGTTCCCGCCCGTAGACGGTTGCCTGCGCCATGTCGCCGCGCATCAGGCGCACAACCTCGCCGTCCTTCAAGTCGATGGCGGGAATGACGGTGAACTTCTTAAACAAGACCGATTTGGAGGCCTAGGACGCGAGCGTCCCCTTGGTGGAGACCACTCCCGAAACCCGGGGCTCCAGCGAGCTGGCTTGATCCATAGCCCGTGCGAACGATTTGAACACGGTTTCGATGACGTGATGCGGGTTGCGCCCGGCATGCAGGTGCAGATGCAGGTTGAGCCCGGCCTCGTCGCTGAATGCCTTCATGAAGTCCTGCACCAGCTCGGTTTGAAAGTTTCCAACCCGTTCCTGCGCCACCGGTACTTCGTACGACAGGTACGAGCGGCCGCTGATATCCACCACCGCCGTGCACAGGGCTTCGTCCAACGGCACCGTGGCCTCGCCAAAGCGGCGGATACCAGAGCGATCGCCTAGCGCCTGCCGAAAGGCGCGGCCCAGCACAATGCCCACGTCTTCGACCGTGTGATGCTCGTCGATGTGCAGGTCGCCGTGAGCTTCGACCTTGAGATCGAAGAACCCATGGCGAGCGAAACTTTCGAGCATATGGTCGAGAAAAGGGACCCCGGTCGCGATCTCGCCGTGGCCGGTGCCGTCGACTTTGAGTGCAATCTTAACCTGCGTCTCGCGGGTCTTGCGTTCTACTTCCGCCGCCCGCCGTGGAGTGTTCGGTCCGACAACGACGGGCGTGACTCGGCGCTCGCCTGGTTTACGGGTTGACTTTGCTTTTGTCGCCATCTCCGTTCACGCCTCGGACCCGCCCGGCACTTCCAACCGCATCTCCATCGCACGCGCGTGGCCCTCGAACCCCTCCATCCGTGCCAGTTGCGCAGCCATCGGCGCCAGGCTGTCGACCGCCTGCCGTGAAGCCTCGATTATACTGGTTCGTTTCAGGAAGTCGTATGCACCCAGCGGCGAGGCAAATCGGGCTGCGCCTCCGGTGGGGAGCACGTGGTTGGGGCCCGCAATATAGTCGCCCAGCGGCGCGGAGCTTAACGCGCCGACGAACACCGCTCCGGCCGACTTGACGTGCTTGAGCCAGCGACGCGAGTCGCGGATTTCGAGTTCCAGATGCTCGGGGCCGATCCGGTTGGCAATCTCGAATGCTTGCGCGAGGTTCCGCACCACCACCAACGCCGCCCGATTTGCCAGTACCCGCCTGACCGCGACAGCGCGCGGCAACGAGCGCAGAGCCTCACCGAGCGCCACCGCCACCTCTTGTGCCAGCCGTGCCGAGGGCGTCAGCAGCATCGCGGATTCATCACCGGACCCGTGCTCGGCCTGTGCGATCAAGTCCGCGGCAACCCACGCCGGCTTCGCGCTCGAATCTGCGATGACCATGACTTCGCTGGGACCGGCCATTTTGTCGATGTCAGCCGCACCATAGACCATCCGCTTTGCCGCCTGCACGTAAGCGTTGCCGGGACCAACGATCTTGTCGACCGGTTTGATGCTCGCGGTGCCGTAGGCGAGTGCTGCCACGGCGTGAGCACCGCCGACCCGATAGTATTCCGTGACTCCTGCAATCGCCGCCGCCGCCATGACGACTTCGCGCTCGCCCTCGCGGGCAGGTGGCGAAACCATCACGATTTCCTCGACTCCCGCGACCCGCGCGGGGATAGCGTTCATCAAGACCGACGACGGATATGCTGCGCTACCCCCCGGCACATAGATACCCACCCGCCGAAGAGGCCGGACTATCTGCCCAAGGCGCATGCCGAAGCGGTCGTGGTATGCAAAGGAGGCCGCCAGCGTCCGCCGGTGGAACTCTGCGATGCGGGCGGACGCCAATTCCAGCGCGCGGCGATCCTTGGATGGGATCCTCGCGGGGGCCTCGGCCAGTTCCTTGCTCGTCACCCGAAGCCGGCTGCGGCTCATCCGCACCCCGTCGAATTCGCGTGTATACGCTATCAGAGCCGCATCCCCGCGCCGACGAACCTCGCGGATAATTCTCGCAACTGCGGTGTCGATGCGCGCGGCCGCGCCGCCGTCACGCCGTGCGCTCATCATCGCCATGAAGCGGCGGAATTCTGCCGTGCCGGTCTTGAGGATTCGCGGCTTCATGGGGCGTCTTTTACTCTTTCGACACGAGCGCCCAGCTGGCCGAGCTTCGCATCGAGAGCCTCGTAGCCACGATCGAGATGATAGATACGGCTTAACTCGGTGGTGTTTTCGGCAGCCAGACCCGCCAGAATCAGGCTCATGCTCGCGCGCAGATCGGTTGCCATCACGGGCGCGCCGCTCAGCTGGGTGGGGCCGCGCACCACTGCGGTGGGACCCTTCATCAGGATGTCGCCGCCCATCCGGATCAGCTCGGGGGCGTGCATGAAACGGTTTTCGAAGATGGTTTCGGTGATCACCGAGGTTCCAGAGGCCTGGGTAAGCAGAGCCATCATCTGGGCCTGCAGGTCGGTGGGAAATCCCGGGTACGGAAGCGTGCGAACCTCCACCGGCTTGAGTGTCCCCTCGCGCCGTACGCGTACTCCCAAACTGCCGTTTCCACTGACCTCCGCTCCGGCCTCGCGCAGTTTGACCATGACTGCATCGAGATGCACCGTGGGTGCGTTGGCGACTTCGATATCACCACCGGTTATCGCCGCCGCGATCATCATGGACCCGGCCTCGATTCGATCCGGGATGGTCTCGTGATCGGCCCCGTGCAGGCGATCGACACCGTCGATTTCGATAACGTGGGTTCCCGCGCCACGTATCTGCGCCCCCATTGCATTGAGCAGCTTCGCAAGATCCTGGACTTCCGGCTCGCGGGCCGCATTCTCGATCTGGGTGCTCCCGCGAGCCCTGGTCGCCGCCATCATGATGTTCTCGGTCGCTCCTACCGAGGGATTGTCCAGCCAGATTCGTGCGCCCTTGAGATGTTCAGCGTGCGCCTCGACGTACCCGCCCCGAAGTTGGACGCGCGCGCCCAGTGCGCGAATTCCGCTGATATGTAGATTCACCGGGCGGGCTCCGATCGCGCACCCTCCGGGGGTTGAGACGCGGGCGCGGCCCGAGCGCGCGAGCAGCGGGCCCAACACGAAGAAGGAGGCCCGCATCGTTTTGACCAACTGGTAGGGGGCTTCGTGCCCGGTCACGCGCACCGCGTGCAGGCTAAGTTGATGTTCTCCCGTCCATTTGGCCACGACCCCAAGCCCGCTCAGGAGATCGATTGCGGTTCGCACGTCCCAGAGCCGCGGCACGTTGCGGATGCGCACCGGCTCGTCGGTCAGCAGCGATGCCATCATGAGCGGGAGCGCGGCATTCTTGCTGCCGCTGAGGACGACCCGCCCCTTAAGCGGCGCACCGCCATGTATGATCATTTTTTCCATCGCCAGTTCAGGGCCGCGCGGTAACCACCCGGGCAATACCGTCCAGATCCTTTATCACGCCGGCCGGCTGCATTCCTGCCGCGGTGAGAATTGCGGCCACCGCGCCATCCTGTCCCGCTCCCACCTCCAGCACCAGGAGGCCGTCGCGCTCCAGATGCAACCTCACGCATGCCGCAATGCGCCTGAAGAAATCCAGACCCTCGGGGCCGCCACGCAGAGCCACCCGCGGTTCGAAATTGCGCACCTCTGGATCCAGCAGGGCGATTTGATCGTCCACAATATAGGGCGGGTTGGAGATGACGAGGTCGAACTTTCCCAAGCCGGGCCCGGCATCCAGGCGCTCGAAAACGTCAGCCGTGACGAAGTCGATCCGCTCCGCAACTTTGTTGCTTGCCGCGTTGCGTCCGGCAAGCGCCAGCGCGGGCGGCCAGATATCAGTTGCCACGACGCTGACCTGGGGCGCGTTGGCCGCGAGCGCCACCGCGATTGCACCCGATCCGGTTCCGATATCGAGGACCCGAGCGCGCGGATGCCCGGCGATGAACTCAAGAGCAACCTCAACTACCGTCTCGGTGTGCGGGCGCGCAATGAGCACCTCGCGGTCGACTTCGAACTCCAGGGAATAGAATTCTCGTCGACCGAGGATATAGGCTACCGGCTCGCGCGCCCGGCGGCGGGTCATCATGGCCTCAAACCGGGCAAGCGTTTCGGGGGATAGATTCATGCTGCCCGACAGCAGCGCCGCACGATCGACACCGGCAGCCGCCGCCAGCAGAAGCTGTGCGTCGAGTTGCGCTGACTCTACTCCGGCCGCCGCCAGGCTTGCCGCAGCCGCTTGCAGGACGACCGACACTTTGGGGGTTTGAGTCGATGCGGTCGGTCCCGGCATTCGCGGTCAGGCGCTAAGCGCTTGCGCCTGCTCCTGGGTCGCGAGTGCGTCGATTACCGGGTCCAGCGCGCCGTCGAGAAACTGCTCAAGTTGGTGAATGGTCAGATTGATACGATGATCGGTCACCCGCGATTGCGGGAAGTTGTAGGTGCGAATGCGCTCGGAGCGGTCGCCGGTCCCCACCATCGAGCGCCGGGTAGCCGCGATTTGTGCGTCCTGTTCGGCGCGGGCTTTTTCCAGCAGGCGCGCGCGTAGAATCTTGAGCGCGCGCGCTTTGTTCTTATGCTGCGATTTCTCGTCGCGACAGACGATGACCATGCCGCTTGGAATATGGGTGATGCGGACCGCGGAATCGGTGGTGTTCACGCTTTGCCCGCCGGGCCCCGATGCGCGCATGACATCGATGCGCAGATCTTTGTCTTCGTTGATATTCACTTCCACGTCGTCAGCTTCGGGCATGACCGCGACCGTGACCGCCGAGGTGTGGATGCGTCCCGAGCCTTCGGTCTCGGGCACCCGCTGCACCCGATGCACTCCGCCCTCGTATTTAAGGCGCGAGTAGGCGCCACGCCCGCTGATGAGCGCGATCACTTCCTTGATCCCGCCAAGTCCCGTGTCGCTGAGACTCATCGCCTCCAGTTTCCACCCGCGGCGCTCAGCGTAGCGCGAGTACATCCGGTACAGTTCGCCCGCAAACAGTGATGCTTCCGCGCCACCGGTGCCGGCGCGAATCTCCAGGAGGACGTTTTTCTCGTCGTTGGGGTCGCGCGGGGTCAGGAGTTGCTTTAACTTTTGCTCGACCGCCTCCTGCTTCTTCTGCAATGCTGGCAGCTCCGCCTTGGCGAGCTCGCGCAACTCCGCGTCATCGCCATCGAGAATCGACTTGTGTTCCGCGACCTCATCGAGCAATTTGCGATACTCGCGCGCACAATCGGTAACCTCCACCAGCTGCGCGCGTTCCCTGGCCAGGCGCGCATATTCGCGATTGTTGGAGATGGTGGCCGGGTCCTGGAGTTTCTTCTCCAGGTCCGCGAAGCGCTCTTCAATTCCTTTGATTTTGTCGAGCATCTTTCGACTGACTCGGAGCGCGCGCAGGACCCCCAAACGAAGCGCGGCGGGAATCACCCGCCGCAGATACCATTCTCCCGTCACCCGAAGGCGCGCGGCGCCCTGGGCGGCGGGAGCTCAAATGCTACTTCAGTCCGTACTTGCGCTTGAAGCGCTCGACGCGCCCCGCGGTGTCGACCAGACGCTGCTGGCCGGTGTAAAACGGATGACAGTTCGAGCAGACCTCGACGTGCAACTCCTTGGCGGTCGAGCGAGTCTCAAAGGTGTTGCCGCACGCGCAGGTCACTATGCAGCGGCGGTATTCGGGATGGACTTCGGCTTTCATCTGGGCGAATCTAACCACTCATTCCTATTTCGCAAACGATACCACCACCGGTCACACCAGACAATTCCGCGGTTCTCCACGGCGATACTCCGAGGCGTTTCTGCAGCCTGCGCGACCTTGGGGCTACTGGCCGGCGCGAGCATTACCCGCGCCGAGCCTGCGGCGACCCAGCCGGTATCCGTCCCCGGCTTTTCTTCGCCGGCCGAGAGCATCCTTAACACCGTTCTGGCGTTGGCACCTCCCGGTCCGTCACGCGCGCAACGTTCGCTTGCGATCGCCGACCGGCAACTGGATTTTCAGGAGAAAATCTGGCTGCACCCGGAGTTCAGTCCGCCGGTCCGCAAGCTTCTCGATAAGCTTCCACCCCGTCAGGCCACGCTCATTCGTGCGGCTTCTCTGTACTCCCGCAAGGATATCGCGTGGACCGAGCTCCCCGAGAAGGCCCATCAGGTCTCCGTGATCGGCCGACCACAGCCGAAAAGCTACTTGTATGAGCTGGCCGCCAAACATCAAACTCCGGAACTTCCCTTTCATATGGCGGGCGCCTTCACACTTACGCCGGTGTCTGGCTCGGTCGACGGAGACATTCGCGCGGTCGAAGGTCAGGTCGGCGGCGATTTGCTCACCGATACGTACGGGGCCAGCGGCGGGTTGGCGTTTCTCGCGGCTCTGTTGCGCTTCATCCACGGCGACCTGCGCGCGCCGTGGGACACCCAACCCGGTGTTTTCAACCACCACGATCACGCGATTCTCGATCGCTTTCACAGAGATTTGCCCAACTTCTCGGCAAAGGTCGAGCACTACTTGAAGTTTCGCAACGTGCTTGATGAATTCTGGGCCTCCGGCGAGCCGGTGGTTCTGTTCAATCTCGATGCAGAGTTACAAACAAATTCGCTGAAGCCGTTTCCGCAGCTCTATCAATTCTACAGCTCGATGGGGCCTTCCGTGGTGGCCAAGACGGTGGTCACCGACTCGCACGGCAACCGCCTGCTCGAAACCCAGTTCAATCGCGGGCGCATGCGCACCATTTTCATGGTGCGCAGGGGACTGCTCACCCCTTTCAACGACGCTTATCAAGCGGCCGCGGAAAGTGTCGACCTGACCCAGCCTGGCCACGGCACCTATCACACCCGGACCTCGGCCACGATCACGCGGCTCGGATTGACCTTCGGGCTCGAGGATCTGAACTTTGCGACCAATTTCCGGTCCGCTCCGGACAGCGTGGAAACCACCAGCACGATGGAGGCCGTACCAACCCTGGTGGCACCGCCCGGCATCCACCAAATCATCGACCTGGTCGCAGGCGAATTCCTACGGGTGCTTGCGCAGGGCGATGGCGGCTTTCGCGCGACGTTTTCCTCGCGCTCCGAGGGCACCGGACTGTATCGATGGACGGGAAGCGCGAATGCGGAATTCCGCTATGCTCCCGCGCTCGAACTGCTCGCACGGGTAGGTGATTCAGTTGCGGATGCGCATTCCGCCGAAGTGAAACGCGAAGAGCGGCAACTGGGTCAGGAACTGTTCGACGCCTTCATGACTGACTACAATGCTTCGCGGCCCAGGATTCTTGCGCTCGATGGGGAAGGCAGCAGTGAAAAGGCACCGCTTCATCCTTAGTCTATTCCTGCTCTCTGCGATTGCGGCTTGCAGTCCCTCTGAAACGGCGGGTCCGGAAGCGGCTTCGACGCCCCACTACGTGAACGATCTTTCAAAGTTGTCCGCGAATCCGGTGGCTCAAATCAGCAATCCGCACGCTGCGTACGAGGCTACCAACCAGACCGATTCGTACGGCCATGCCTTTCAGGACCAACCCGGCAGCAAGCGCCACGTGGGTACTGACGCGAGTCCTGCCGAGCAGCAACTCATGAATCTCAAGGCCGCTCAATTCGCCGGGTTTTCGGGAAGCCTGCTCGACAAGCTGTGGGGCCAGGTACGGCTGCGCGAGAGCGATGATGACATCGTCCGTCTGAAATTGCCGGATGATCTGCAACCCGTGGTCCTGACCGCGACCTTGGCACCCAATGGCAAACTGCAGGAAATTGTTATCGATCAGCGCTCGGGAAAGGCCATCGTCGACAAACTGTTTATCGACGCAGCCAAGAAGTCCATCTGGAGCAACAATCCGCCAAAGGCGGCTGCGCTCCCCAACGGTACCTACCAGGTTCGTATAGAGGGCCGCATCGAAAACTTCGCCAACACGGGAACCCGCTGGACCTTCAAGACCTACATGGGCATCGCGGTATTGTAGCCTTTCCACGAGCGCGCCATCGCCGTGTTGGTCGATCGCACGCCTGAGAATCCGTGGGATTGGAAACGGTGGGTCTCTGAGCTGAAAGAAAGCCCGTGGAACGCAGGAATCCCGCTCGCTGCGCCCTGCCCCACGCCATTTTCGTTTGATAATATCCCGGCTGGTGCAGTCACTCTCCGAATATTTGCCGCGCCCGGGCCTGTCCACACCGATCGTCACCATCCTGTCGCCCAAGGGCGAGGTCCTCGAGCAGGAGCAGCGTGCCGCCGTGCGGTACATCATCCAGGGCGGACGGGGCGCCGACATCCTGTTCGCGGCCGGAACCACCGGCGAATGGGACCGGATGGACAATCGGGGGCGCCAGACTGTATCGCGAATCGTGGTTGATGAATGCCGGCGCGTTTCGCTCGCCATCGGTCGTCGAATCGAAGCGTGGGTCGGAATCACCGCCCATACGCGGGCCGAGACGCTCGCGAATCTGAAGTATGCGATCGAGCTCGACTCCGATGCTGCGGTGGTTGCGCCGCTTTCGATTCGCGACGCAGGTTCACCACCCGACTTCGTGGAACGCGAGGTGGGCGGGCTGTTCGAAAAACTCGGCCGAACCATTCCGGTATTCCTGTACGACAACGCCGACATCGCGGCTCCCGGCAGGTCGCCGCATCTCCACACCCGCGATGTAAAGCGGATGGCACGCCTGGAATACGTGCGCGGCGTGAAAGTCACTGCCGGTAAGGCGGTCTTGGGCAACTACACGCGTGCCGCTTCGCATTTCAAGCTTTCCCATGAGTTCGCAATCTATGCCGGCGACCCCTACCTGATTTTCGACCTGTTTGCTCCGGCCGAAGGTATCGCCGGCTCGCTGCGCCATCGATGGAACCGCTACGTAACCCAACGCTCGATGCCCTATGGGGTGGTGGCGGGTCCGGCCAACGTCCTCCCGCGCGAGTGGCAACGGGCGTGGCGCGTGTGCCGTGCCGGAAACAGCCAGCTGATAGCGAGCTACGGCGGCGGGGTCGAACGACTCCGCGCTGCCTGCACTTTCAGACGCACCGGCAAGCCCTACGTGCCTGTCATCGCTTGCTACAAGGCCGCCCTGAAGGAACTGGGGGTTGTTGAAAGCGATGCAGTCGCCCGGGCGACTCCGTCGCTCGAGGGCGCCGAACGACGTGAGTTCGCGGCGCGCGTGGAGCGGATGTTCAAGTGCAATGCCGAGGAGCTGGAGCCCGGATGGGTCAGTGAATATGATGCGCATCCGGCGCTTGGGGCGCCCGGAGTCCTTCGCGGGCATGGCTGACGGAAAACTCGACGTCGTGGGATGCGGCAGCATGGTGGTGGATCTGTTCTACCGCGCTCCACGAATCATCACCGCCGACGAAAAAACCATTCTGGACGCCCATGACGCGGGGGGCTCGGTGGAGCGCACCCAGGTGGGTGGGCTGGTACTGAACCATCTGGGTTGGGCGCGCGTGCTCGGGCTCAGCGCCGGGATCTTCGGCAAGATGGGGGACGACCGGCACGGCGAATTCTTGCGAGCCGGGATGGATCGGTTCGGCATCGCCCAGCATCTGACGCTCGACGGCAGTTCGAGCTCCTTCGCTACCGTGATCGTCGACGCGAACGGCGACCGCGCGATCTACATGGCGCGTGGAGCAACCGCCGAACTGCGGCCCGAGGAAATCCAGCGCCGTCACGGCGCGTTTATCCGACGTGCGAACATAATTTCGACCGAAGTTTCCCAGCTGCCGCTTGCGACCGTGAATGCAATTCTGGCGTTCGCGCGCAAGCATTCAATTCCCAGCGTCCTGGACGTTGACTTGCCTGCCACCGACGCGGCCCGGATGCTCGGAACGCGCGCCGATCTCGAACGTGCGCTCAGGCTTGCGACCATACTGAAACCATCAAAGGCGGTCGCCGCGAGCCTTGCCGAAACGAAAAACGGCGACCCGCTCAAGATGGCCGAGAAGATTCGCGGCCGCTGGGGCAACCGCGCGGTAATCATCACGATGAGCGATCGCGGATGCGCCATTGCGGCCCGCGACGCTGCGCTCAAGGTTCCCGCCTTTCGGGTGAAGCAGGTCGATGCGACCGGCGCTGGTGATGCGTTTCTGGCGGGAATCCTCGCTGCGCTGCGCTGGAAGCTTCCGTGGGAAGCCGCCGGGCGGCTCGCCAACGCAGCGGGCGCGGTCTGCATCAAGCGCCTCGGCGCCTTCCCGGAACGATTCGAGCTGCGCCGCGAAATTCTCGACCTCTACGGCTCGGCGCTTCCCGAAACGCCGTCGCTGCGCAATGACGGGTTCCGTCCTCCGTCGCCGGTCGAACAGGCCGAACACGAGGTTCGGGAAATCGAGCGCTTCTTCGCGCAGTCGTTGGACGAGCTGAAAATTCTTCGCGGTGGTCTCGACCTTGGCGCGCTGGGCCGCGCAGTGGAGATGATCCGGCAGGCCCAGGCGCGGGGCGGCCGCGTGCACGTAACCGGGGTTGGCAAGCCCGAGCACGTCGCCCGGTATGCGGCGAGCCTCTTCTGCTCGGTCGGCACGCCGGCCACCTTTCTGCACGCAACCGAGACCCTGCACGGCAGCCTGGGACAAGTCCACCCTCACGATATAGTGATCGCGATTTCCAATAGCGGTAACACCGAGATCTGTTCCGCCGCCATTGCGATCAAGGAGCAGGGCGCCGAACTGATCGCGGTTACAGGCAATCGCAACTCTGATCTGGCGCGGCTGGCTGATCTCGTCATCTGCGCGCCGGTGCGGCAGGAAGGTGGCGGGCTTGGCCTGGCCCCGAGAATCAGCGTGCTCGCGGAAACCTTCGTCCTGGCCGGCCTGTCAGTAGCGCTCGAAGTAGCGCGCGGCCTGACCGCCGAGGAGTACAGCCGTTTCCACCCCGCCGGCGCGCTGGGTGACGCCGCCCGCCGCAGAGCCCGCGACGGCAATCCGAAGGGAAAGGGCTGATCCGATTGTCCGCTTCGTGACCCAGGGCGCTGGCGCGAAACGCGCTGGTCAAATTCCCGACGGGGCCCGAGCAGCGCGGCGACCGCTTGACCTCCTTGGCGCAGTCAGCACTCCCGTATGCGCCTTTCTGGATTTGGTCTTCTAACGCCCTACAAACCGGGGCGCCCGCTTCTGCTGAAATGCCCCGATGCCCTCCTTGTAGTCCGCGGTCCTCCCGGCCGCCCCCTGCGCCTGCGCCTCGCAGCGCAAAACCGCGAAGAGCCCGAGCGCCTCCTCGTCGATTCGCCGCATCAGCCGCTTTGATTCCGCAAACGCGGCGGTCGGCCCGTGGGCGACCTGCGCTGCAACCGAGCGCGTGTGCTCGACCAGCTTCTCCTTGGGCAAGCTCTGATTAACCAGCCCCCACTGCGCCGCCTCCAGTCCGGAAAGCAGGCGGCCGGTGTAGATGAGCTCCAGCGCGCGATGCGAGCCCAGTCGTGCTGCAAAAAACGCGTGCCCGCCCGAGTCGAGGACCGCACCAATTCGCGCGAACGGCGAGCCTATCTTCGCGTCGTCCGCGCAGTACACCACGTCGCAGGCCAGTGCCATTCCGAGCCCCACGCCGAGGCAAGCGCCCTGCACTGCGGCAAAGGTCGGCGCCGGAAAGGCCGCGATGCGCTTGATAATCGGGTTGACCATCCCTTCCAGAATGGCCTCGGCATCTTCGTTGCCAGGGTCGGCGTCCGCCAGGTCGCGTCCGGCGCAGAATCCCGCGCCCTCGCCCCTCAGCAACAGCGCTCGCACCGCGGCCCGCTCGACCCGCTCGAAAGCGGCAGCCAACTCCTTCGCCATCGTCTCGTTGATAGCGTTTAGCTTGTCGGGACGGTTGAGAACGATTTCGGCAAGCGAATCGCTAATCGTCAGATCGACCGCCATGTGATTGCCCTCCGGGCGGATTGGGCGCGGGCAAAAAACCGCTCAGAACACCGGAATTATGTCGTCCGCGGTAATGTCGCCGACCTCCACCCCATCGATATCGAGTTCGGGAATCGCCGGAAACTGGATGCCCCATCGTTCGACGAGCTTGCGCACGCGCGCGATCGCCAGCCGCCAATTGTCCGCCTGCTGCTCGTAGGTGAGGATTCCCAGTCCCGCCTCGCGCGCGACCCGCAGCAAAACCCGGTGATTGTGCAAAAAATAATCCGGCAGGTCCCAGAACTGCCGGGGCGGCTCCCACAACACCATCGACAGGAACACGAAGCCGGCGCGCAGTTGTTTGGTGATAAACTCGCGATGCTCATCGGTCAGCCCCGGCCACTGCTTTTCGAGCAGGCTTATGCAGATTTGCAGATGCCGTGCTTCGTCCCGCCCGATCGCGTTGAACACCTGGCGAAACACCGGATGGGTCGTGGCGCGCGACATTCCGTGGAACAGCGTCGAAGACGCGACCTCGCCCATCATGAAGGAGGTGAAAATGATCGCGAGCGGGTAGCGATCGATCGCCCGGTTGTAGCCGGTCCAGTAGCGTCCGCCGTTGTGGTAGAGCCAGTCGATGTTGTTGAGCGCGACCTGCTGCAATTCGCTGCGCGGGACGAAGCCCTGCGGTGCGCCGGGGACCAGTTTCTCGATCACGCGACGGCAGCACTCCTCGTGATTGTTTTCGTCGCGGGTGATGGAAAAGAAACACTTGCGCACGGGATCCTCCTCGTGCGCCTCCCACGCGCGGATGGTGGCGCGGGCGAACACCGCCGGCCCCGAGGAATCGAAGTTGGAAAGCAGCGCCCACCAGTACATGATCGCCACTTTCTCGTCGTCGCTGTAGGACTCGGGCGAGAGTTCCTGCCACGGCAAGTCGGACGGATTGAAGCCCTCCCGCTTCGCGCGCTCGTAGATCTCGCGGAGCTTGGGCGTTTCGCAGCGCCACTCCATCGGAAAGATATTGGGTTGCTCGACCTTGGGCGCCGGAATCAGTCCGCCGGCGGGAATGATGAACTCGCTCATGGTTGCGTCCTCACACCGAAGGTTATCAACCTTTTGGTAGATTTTCAAGGCGCCGGGTGGCGGCCGACTCGATCCCTTCGAACACGATCACAAACACCGCCCGCGCGATGCCCGCCGCATCCAGCTCGCCTTCGGGCCGATACCACTCGCTTACCGAGTTGAGCATGCCGAACAGCAGGCGCGTGGCCAGCCGCGCATCCAGGTCGCTCCTTAGCTCGTGGGCGCGCTGCGCGGCGGCAAAGAACCGCGCAACCCGGTGATCGAATTCACGCCGACGCTCCACGATGCGCCGTTCCGCGCGGGTATTGCCGCGCACTCGCAGCAACAGCGCCACTTCCGGCAGCATCGCGACGGTAATCTCGATGGTGCGCCTGATGATGTGGCGCAGGCGCGCGAGCGACGGCCCGCGCCGCGCCGCGGGCTCCTGGAGCACGGCGTCCAGCGCATCAAACGCGCGCCCCACCCCGCGCTCGAGCAGCTCTTCCTTGCTGCTCACGTGGTAGTAGACGCTGGCCTTGGTGATTCCCGCCGCCCGCGCCACGTCATCCAGCGAGGCGCCGTCGTATCCGCGCTCCAGGAACACCCGGACTGCCACGTCCAGAATCGCGTCGCTGTTGTACGGTCTGCGCTCCTTTGCCGATGGTCGTCCCACGGTTCCCCGCCCCCCCCGATGCGATCCAAGTGTGCCGCGCACCGGCGGCGGTTTCCAGCCGGCATCCTAGCAAGACCGCTTGTCGCGAGCGCGCGCGGACCCTAAGTTGGTTGCTTTGTGAAACTCCCACCGGCCATCCGGAGCGCACGGTCATCCGACCTTCACCAGCTCCTTCGCCTGGTCGCCGCCTACTACCGCTTCGACCGGATCCGCTTTGAGCGGGGAAGGATTGGCGGCGCGCTGAGCACCCTGCTTCGCAAACCCGCGCTGGGCCGAGTCTGGGTGGCACAGGACCGCAAGCGCCTGGTCGGCTACCTGGTGCTGACCTTCAACTACGATCTCGAGTTCGGCGGCCTCGAAGGCATGATCACCGAGCTCTACGTCGAAGCCCGCTGGCGGCGGTTTGGGATCGGGCGACAGCTGATCGACCTGGCCCGTTCCTTCTGCCATAACTCAGGCATCGACACGCTCGAACTGCAGGTGTCCCGAGATAACCGCAAGGCGCGCGCGTTCTACAAATCGCTGGGCTTTCGCGAATTCGATCGGGTCGTCATGGCCATCGATAGTGCTCCAGCTATGCCGTCGAAGAGGGATGTCCGATCATGAAGTACGGAATCGCCATTCGAAACATGGGACCGCAATCGAATCGCGCCACCTTCCGCGCCTGTGCACGATGCGCTGAAGACGCCGGCTTCGATGCGCTGTTCGTGTCCGACCATCTATGTATTCCGCCGGATCAGACCGAGGGCTCCGGAGGCCGCTACCTCGACGTGCTCGCGGCGCTCGCTTACCTGGCCGGGATGACCAACCGCATCCGAATCGGCGTCTCGGTGCTGGTTCTGCCCTATCGGCCTGCGGTGCTGACCGCCAAACAGGTTGCAACCATCCAGGAATTGTCGGACGAAAGAATGATCCTCGGGGTCGGCGTCGGGTGGATGAAGCCGGAATTCGATGCACTGGGGGTTGAGGTGCACAAGCGTGGTGCAGCAACCACCGAGACGCTGCGCGTGCTTCATCACCTGTTTGGTAATCGCGACGCGATTGCCTACCGGGGCAAGCTGGTGAAGTTCCCCGCCTTTGTGTTCGAACCGCATCCAAAACGTCCGCCCATCTGGGTAGGCGGCGGCAGCCCCAAGGCGCTGGAGCGGGTGGTGGAATTCGGCGACGGATGGCATCCGATGCAGCGTGCGGCAGAACTTAAACCTCTGGTTGAGGATTTACGCGCGCAGATGCACGCCGCCGGCAAACCCGAACCCGAGATAGTCGTGCGCCGCGGCATGAAGCTCGACGATACCGCCGCTGCGCGCGCCAGGCTCGACGCGGAACGCGAGGCTGGGGCAACCTATTTCATTCTAGATCTCGGGCGCTACTCGGACGAGCGAGAGTTCAGCCGCGGCGCGGAAAACTTCATGAGCAAGGTCGTCCACTAGCGGCGCCGGCCGGGAAGCCGCGCCTCGCTACGTAAGTCGTCGGTCGAAAGCGTCACCGCGACGTGTGGGACGATTCCATCCGCCGCCGAGCAACCACTTCCCACTGCGAGACCCCGGGCGCTCGCTGCGCGAGGTTTCATGCTCAAATAACCCCATCGCGCCTGAGCGAGTCCAACTCCACCTCACCGAGCCCCAGCAATTCGCCGTACACCCGCTGGTTGTCATGACCGACCGCCGGCGACCCGCGCACCACCCTCCCCGGGGTCAAGGAAAACTTCGGCGCGATTCCGATTCCCCTCACCGGGCCCGCCTGCAGATCCTCCCATCCGATATGCATCTCGCGGGCCCGATACTGGGGATCCTCGGCCATGTCCTTGCTCGTCATGATCGGTGAACATGGCACCTTGCCCTGGGCCATCGCATGGACCACCTGCTCAACCGTGCGCTCCCCGATCCATCCGCGCAGCATTGCGTCGAATTCGATTCCTTCGATCGACTCGAGATTGGTCCGCGCGCTCTGCCACTTCGGGTCCGCAGGGTCCAGACCGATAACCGCAAGCAGCCGGTTATAGACCTCCCCGAGCGCGCCCATCACGACCCACCCGTCTTTGGCCTGAAAGGAATCGAGCGGCTGGAACCCCTGCGCCCGGTTGCCCGAACGCTCGCGCACCACGCCCTGCTGAAAATACTCGACCATGGTGCCGCCCAGCGTCTTGTGGATGGCCTCGTACTGGGCAAGGTCAATCGATTGTCCCCTGCCGGTCGAGCGTGCATAGGTGAGACCCGCCAATGACGACCACAACGTGAACAACGCGGTGATGTAGTCGCCGGTCCAGGGCGCGGCGCGGGTGGGAGGGGTCGGGTCGGGATAGCCGGTCTGATACATCATCCCTCCAACCGCCTGTCCCACCACGTCGTAGGAGGGGCGCATGACGAAGTCCGGATCGCCGGTCTGTCCGAACCCGCTCACGTGCGTAATGACCAGCTTGGGGTTGTGCTTCCAAACCGTGGCGTCATCGAGTCCCCATTTCGGATAGGTCCCCGGCTTCGAGCTCTCCATCCAGATCTCCGCCCGCGCGAGCAACTTCAGCAGGATCTCGCGGCCGCGCGCTTGGGTTAAATCGAGCGTCACGCAGAACACGTTGCGTCGCTCCTGGACCCAGGTCGTCGCGACCGCCGGTCCATCCGCGGAGTTCCTGAGTCGCACTCCGATGGTGCGCCATCCGC
This sequence comes from Deltaproteobacteria bacterium, assembly GCA_019237115.1. Lineage (GTDB taxonomy): Bacteria > Desulfobacterota > Binatia > Binatales > Binataceae > JAFAHS01. Next base: position 37,227 of record JAFAHS010000485.1, on the reverse strand, counting down.
TGTCGCCAACCACCGGCCGCTCTACCTGGATGACCTCGGCGCCCATCTCCGCCGCCAGCTCGGCGGCGAACGGTTGCGCGATCAAGGTCCCGGTCGAAACGATTTTCACTCCCTGGAGCGGACCAAATTTCTCGGGCAGCAAGCCATCTTCCGTCATGTGACTCAAGCTTTCTTCTCCAACAGGATCGCTGGGATGATGCCCCGATCCCTGCCACGCGGCAACCGACATCCGCACCCTTTCCAATCCCAGGCAACCTTGAGCGGCTGTCCGGGCGCCTCTCGGAAAGGGTCGCAGGCTCCGATTGCGCCTGCAAAACCTGCGCTTCTGATCGATGTTTCAAATGGCGAACCGATTTGCGCTTCCTGCACGTTCGTCACGGGTGGTCCACTGCACCGCACCCTTTCCAGCAAAATGCCAAGGGCGCATCATGTCCACGCAGAGCCGAAGCACACCTCGAAGGGACACAACCCCGCCCCCGAAGATCAAAGCGGCATGGACCGCGGAATTCCGCAACCTTCGCACAGAGCAACCAAGTGGATTGTTTCAAGTCGGAGTGAGGCCAAAAAATGTTTACCGACTATCGCGATTGCCGGCGGGGCGCCGTGCCAGATGAGAACACCCGCATTTTCCGGCGATCGGACGCGGGTTATGATGAGAGGGCGGCACACGGCGCTATAGTCGAGGACCACTTTCGATGAACGGGTCGCTGAACCACCGAGAGCTTTTGTTTAAGGCGGGTGCCGGCCTGGCGGGAGGCGCCCTGGGATGGCTTCCGGTCGAACTCAGCAGCCACGGACACAGCCTGACCGAGCAAATGACCGCGTGGAGCGTGATTTGGTCCTACGCCGCGATGGCGATTCTTTCGGGCCTGATAGGCGGGATGATCGTGGCCGCGGAAAGCCAGCATCTCGATCTGAGCGGCGCGACGCAGCGCCGTTTTGCACGAGGTTTCATAATCTGCGTGTTGCTGGCGCTTCCGGCCAACTATTTCGCCAATTGGATCTTCAGCGCGATTCTCAACTTCGGCGGCTGGAGCCTCAATCACGAAGGTTCAACCTTCTATCTTTTCTGTGCCCGCGTGCTGAGCTGGGCGATAATGGGAGCGATGCTCGGAGCAGGCGTCGGAATCTCAACCCTGCGGTTACCAAACATTCTCAAGGGCGCGATCGGGGGGTGGGTTGGCGGCCTGGTCGGCGGCCTGCTCTTCGACCCGCTCGGCAAACTTATGGCGAGCGGAATCGGCTCGCAGGGACTCGCCTCACGCTTCATCGGGCTCTGCTCCATCGGGTTGGCTATAGGCCTGTTCATCGGCCTGGTGCAGGAACTCACTAAAGCCGCATGGATCACTGTCGAGCAGGGACGGTTGAAGGGCCGGCAATATCGCGTGGATGCCGCGCGGGTAACCCTGGGCAGGGCGGAAGAAAACCCGGTCGGTCTCTTCGGGGATAGCTCCGTGCAACCGCGCCACGCCGTGATCGAGCTCAAAGGCTCCGCCTATACGATTCGCAATCTAGCCGTGCAGGATGGCACCTTCCTCAACGGAAACCGAATCGAGACCGCACCCCTGCACGATGGCGACGAGATCCGGATTGGCGGCTACCAGCTCAAGTTCCGCTTACGTCAGGCGGCCGGGGCGGTGCGGGCGTCCGCGACCGCCGCCGCGTCGGGCTTGAGTTCGACCGTGGCGGCCGCCGCCCCGGCGCTGAGCGGCCCCTGTCTAATCGATAGTTCCGGGCAACGTTTCGCGCTGCGCCCTGGTGCGGTGACCCGCTTGGGGCGGGCCCTCGACAACGACATTGTCATCAACCATTCGTCGGTTTCGCGCCATCACGCCAGTATCGAAGCGGTCAACGGCACATTTGAATTGCGCGACCTGCAAAGCCAGAACGGGACTTACGTCAGCGACCAACGCGTGACCCAAAGGCCAATCACAGACGGCGACTTGATAAGGCTTGGGCAGGCGCCACTTACCTTCCGTGCCTGAACCGGTTTTCGAGCAAGCTCACTATTGTTGGCGATGCGGCCAGCCGGTCGTAGTTACCGGGGCGCAGTTCTGCAAGGAGTGCGGCGCGCCCTTGGCGGGCGGGCATTTTTTCGCTCTCAATCCGGGGTTCAACCCGGTGCTCGCCGCAGTGTTCAGCATCATTCCGGGCGGGGGGCACATATATAAGAGACGGCCCGCGAGCGCTGTGAGGTGGTTTCTAGGAGTTATGTTCGCGTACATTTTTCTCAGCATTCCGGTCGGGTTTGTGCTCCACCTGATATGCGCGTCGAACGCGGCCTTGAAAGGCGCGCTCGAAGACGACGCCTTCATGCGGCTTCGGGGCAATCGACGCAGGCTTCGGCGCCGGCGCTCGGGGCCTTTTGGAGAGCAACTGTAGAGACCCAATGATCGCAGCCAACACCATAGTTGGCGGACGCTATCGCGTCGTCAAACCGCTCGGCGGCGGCGGCATGAAAATGGTCTATCTCGCCGAGGATCTGCGGCTGTCCGCGCGCCCCTCGGCGCTGGCGGAGATGGTGGATTCGTTTACCAGTCCCGAGATGCAAAAGCAGGCGATCGCCGCGTTCCAGCGTGAAGCCGACATGCTCGCGCAGCTCTCGAACGAACATATCCCGCGGGTTTTCGATCGCTTCAGCGAACAGAACCATCACTACCTGGTGATGGAATTCATCGACGGCATCACGCTCGAGCAGAAGCTGCACGAGGCTGGCGGGAAATTGCCCGAGCAGCAGGTGGTCGAAATAGCCCTGCAAATCTGCGACACGCTTCAGTACCTGCACAACCTGGAACCGCCGGTCATTTACCGCGACCTCAAACCCTCCAACGTCATGCTGGCCACCTACGGGCAGGTCAAACTGATCGACTTCGGCATCGCGCGGCTGTTCCAGCCCCAGAGCAACGCCACCATGATTGGCACCCAGGGATACGCACCTCCCGAGCAATATCGCGGCAAGGCCGAGTTCCGTTCCGATCTCTACGCACTCGGCGCAACCATGCATCACGCGCTCTCGGGCCGGGATCCGGCCATCGAGCCGCCCTTCAGTTTTCCGCCGCTCCGTTCGGTGTGCCCGGCCGTCACGCCCGAACTGGCAGAATTGGTCGACCAGTCGCTGCAATACGATGCGGTGCTGCGCATCGCCGATGCCATCGCATTCAAGAGTCGCTTGCTTTCCGTGCACTCGGACGGGGCCACGGACCATGCGTCGCCGGCAGCGAAACCCGCGCCTCCCAAAACCGGCCGCAACGCACACCTGGGAGTGCCGGGGAACCCGGGTCCATCCGCGCCGCCGTCGTCAACTGCGCCAACCATTCTGGTTGGCGAAAGTGACGAGATCTCGTGTCCTCGATGTGGCCGCTTGATCCCCGCGGACTCGCGTTACTGTTCGTTCTGCGCCGCGCCGGTAGCTATCGTCCTGCGCCCGGAAGAGGTGACTCAGGACGCCGAGACCGTCACGCTCGGCGGCTTTCCCGGCGCTCCCGATTTCCCCCTACCGGAGCGTGCGGGTCGTCGCACCGGTCGGTCCAATCCGGCTCTGTACTATGTGCTGCTGGCCGGATTATTTGCGGTCGCTTTTGTTCTCACCACGCTCATCGCGCGCACCATGGTCCGTGAACCAGAGGTGCCCTCGCCGCCGCCCGCGGTAGCTCCGGAGAGCGCGGTGCCGCCAAGCGAGCGGCTTGACGCGCTGCGCCATGAACTGGACGCCGACGGATACCAGAACGTGAATTTCCGGCTCGATGGCGACACCCTCGTCGTGTGGGGTACGGTAGCGTCGGAATTCGATCGCGCGAACATCCGCTGGCTCGCCTTTCGGGTCGCGGGAATTGTATCACTGGTTGATCACATGCAGGTGCACGACGCCTTTGCCGAACCATGATCGTTGACCTTCACGTACACACTAAATTATCGGCCGACTCGCGGGTCTCGGCGGAACAATACCTGGAGTTCGCGGCCCGCAATCAGAGCGGCCTGGAGGCGATTTGTTTCACCGAACATCGCCGCTATCCGACCGAACCCGAGATCGAGCGCGACTACGCGCAATTGTCGGAGCGTTACGGAATCCGTGTGTTCCGGGGCATCGAAGCTGACACCGATTTGGGACACCTGCTTCTGTTCGGAATCAACGGCGAAGTCATGCGCCGCTTCGACCTGACCAGCCGGATGCTCAAAAGTGACCACCTGATCGAAGTAATCCACCATGAGGGCGGCATCGCCATTCCCGCCCATCCGTTTCGCGACTCGGGTTACGGGGTACGTCTCGATGCGCTGCTCGCGCGCCACGGCGCGGCACTGGGGGCTATAGAGGTACTCAACGGCCAGAACTCCGCGGCCGAGAATGAACACGCCTCCGATGCCGCTCTCAAGCTCGGAATCACGGCAGTGGGTGGCAGCGATGCACACTTTGCCAGCGGGAAGTGGTTTCTCACCTGCGCCACCGAACTGGAACGGCCAGTCGCGACGGTGGAGGAACTGTGCAGCGAGCTTCGCGCCGGCCGGGCCAAGCCATACCTCTTCCCCGCGGACAGCACCCACCGATCCAGCTAAACGAGGTGTTTTTCGGAATCGTGCGCGCGCCCCTTCGCGCACTTGAACCGCGGCCCGCAACCTCACCCCGACGCGGCCGAGGCGGGCTGTTCCAGCTCGCGCTCGAACTTGCGGATATCGCCGGGACGGCCGGCGGTGATTATCAGATCGCCGGCGTTCAAGGTTCCGTCCGGGGTTATCGGGGTAAAGCCGGCGTCGGGATTTTTCACGCTGCGCAGCGCCAGAACGGTAACCGAAAAGCGCGCGCGTGGATCCAGCTCCCGAATCGTCCTGCCCGCCGCGGACGGCGGAATCTCCAGCCGGGTCACACGGTACCCACTGCCCCAATAGATTGGCTCATCGCGCACCGCGATCGAACCGACCGACGCGGTGACACGATTAAGTGCCTGCACGATGTGCTGGCGCGTCACCAGGCCCAGAAACTTCCCGCCGTAGCGGCGTTCCACCACTGGCAGTTCGTCGACGCCCTCGTGTTCCATTATCTGGCTTGCCGAGTAGAGGTTCTCGGTGGCCAGAACCTCGGCGCAATTCGCTTCGGCAATGTCGTAGGCATTTATCAACGGGCCTAGCTCGCGCCCCCCGGCCAGCACGCCGAGCAAGGCACGCGTGACGATGAGCCCCGATAGTTCGCCTTCGCTGCTAACCACTGGCAGCGTTGATTGCGAGGTCTCGCCCGCAACCTGCAGGAGATCGACCAGCGGCGAGTTCTCGTGCACCAGCGCGACCTCCTTGGTCATCACCGCGCCTACCGGAATCTGCGTCAACGCCAAACGTTCCTGGCTGATTTGCAGGGTCTTGCCCTCGCGGGCCAACCGGTAGGTGTCAATCGATTCGTTCTCGATCGCACGGGCGACTACCAAAGCGGTAACGGTCGCGATCATCGCCGGGAGCGCGATGTCGTACCCTTGGGTCATCTCGAAAAGCAGAAAGAGCGCGGTGAGCGGCGCATGGGTGGTGGCTGCGAGAAACGCACCCAGACCGACCAACGAGTAGGAACCACGCGGCCCGGTCAGGTGCGGCAGCAGCATCGCCGACAGGCGTTGAAAGGTCCCCCCCGCCATCGTCCCGATGAAGAAAATCGGGCCAAACACTCCTCCCGGCACTCCCGAGCCAAGCGAGATGCTGGAACCCACAAATTTTGTCACGGTCAACGCGGCGAGCGTCGCCAGGCCAAACTCACCTGCCATCGCGCGGTTGATGACCGGGTACCCGTCGGAAAGATTGTCCGGCCAACCGATCGCGATCACCCCCACCAGCGCGAGTCCCAATTCGATTTTGGCCCAGCCGGGCGCCTGCAGCTTTCGAAACGCGCCCGCGGTGAAATGAAAGAACCGGATGAAGGCGGCCCCCATGATCCCGAGCGCCACGCCCAAAGCCCCGTACGTGAACATCTCCCAGTAGCTGCGCAGCTGAAACTGCGGGACCACGAAGACGCTGTGGCTGGCCTGAAGCGCGTGTGAGGCGACCACCGCGCTGGTCGTCGCGATGATGAGCAGGGTAAGATTGGCAAGCTCTGTGTGGCCCAGCAGCACGATCTCCTGCGCGAACATGAGGCCGCCGATTGGTGCGTTGAAGGTAGTCGCAATGCCTGCTCCCGCTCCGGCCGCGACCAGTACTTTCACCCGGTCCGGGCTCAAGTTGCGCAGCCGCGCAACCGCGGAGCCGATCGCTCCGCCGATCTGGGCGATGGGGCCCTCGCGCCCGACCGACGCGCCACAGCCCAGCGAGAGCGACGCACCGATCGCCTTGACGAACATCCAGCGCCGCTTGATGCGCGGATTGCCGAGATTGATTTGCTCCAGGAACTGCGGAAAACCGTAGCCCAGGACGTCTTCCGGGAACACCCGGTCGACCAGCATGATCAAAACCCCGCCGCTCATCAATATCAGCGGGATCAGCAGGCGGTAGTAGCCACCCCGCTCAATTCCCAGCGCGGTCCATGCAACCCGTTGAAACAGCCAGGTGAAAAATTCGATCAGCGCGCGAAAGCCGAAATTGCCCAACGCGCCCAGCACCCCGACCATCACCGACAGCAAGATGAGCTGAACATACTCGAGTTGGTCGGTGCGCAACCCGAAGCCTGGCGCTCTCATCTTGGCGCTCCACGATCGGTCATGCCGTGAATCCTAGAGGCCAAGGAAACGGCGTGCGATCTTGAGAAAGGCCCCCAGCTGGTCGTGATGCACCCAATGTCCGGCCTTTTCCACGGTGTCGGTCTGCGCGTTGCGAAATGCCGAGAACCGCCCATCCTTGACCCAATCGCCCGCCCACGATTCGGCACCGCGAATCAGCAGCGCGGGACAGGTGATGCGACCCCAGATCTCGCGCGCGTCGCGAGTGTTGAACACGTAGGGTGAAGTTGCGTGCACGTAATTGTCGAATTTCCAGGAGTAGGTGCCGTTCTCGTTGCGCCGCACGCCCCACACCGTCAGATGCAGCGCCTGCTCCTGGCTCAGATGGGGATTCGCTTCGCGCATCCGGCCCAGCGCCTCCTCTATGGAGGAGTACTCGCGGACCTTGCGGCGGGCGAGATCCTGCATTTGTCCGATCCAGTTGCCCATGCGAACGTGCGCCGGGGTCTCCTGGATCATGTGCGGAGGCGGACCCATGCCCTCGATGGAGACGACCTGCCTGACCGAGCTCGGATAGACACCCGAATACTGCAGAACGATGTTGCCGCCCAGGGAGTGTCCGATGAGGGTCGCGGGCTCGGAGGTCACGGCGTGCATGAGCTGGGTGAGATCGAGCACGTAGTCGATCATGGAGTAGTTTCCGCCCACCGCCCAATCCGAGTCCCCGTGACCGCGCAGGTCGGGGGCGATGATATGGAAGTGATCGCGCAAATCGAGCGCGGTCCAGTCCCAGTTGCGGCAGTGGTCGCGGCCCCCATGCACGAGCACGAGGAGCGGGCGCGTGGGATTCCCCCAGTCGACGTAGTGAAGTTTCAGACGCTGCGAATAGAAGTAGTGGGACGTGGGCCCGATAATGCTATCGGCCATTATTTGGCAACTCCCTCAGGCCCATGCGGGCGGACCCGCATTGAGGACCTACAAAGTCGGTCGGATGTCTTCCAGTGCGTCGCGGGCGGTACGCACTACGAAGTCGATTTCCTCATCGCCGATGATGAAAGGCGGCGTGAGCATCATCGCGTCACCGCGGGCCTGCCCCGCCATTCCGTTGGCCGGGTAGAAGAACAGCCCGCGCCGCAGGGCCGCCGCCAGCACCTTGTTGGTGACTCGCTTCTCGGGCGCAAACGGCACCCGGTTGGCCTTGTCGTGCACCAGCTCGATACCCCAGAACAGTCCCGAACCCCGAATGTCCCCCACCATCGGATGACCGGACAACTCCTCGCGCAGTTGGGCTCCCAGCCGCGCGCCCAGTTGCGCCGAGCGTTCGACGAGCTGCTCGCGCTCCATGATCCCGAGCACGCCGTCGGCGACCGCGCACGCCACCGGATGGGAGCTGTAGGTGTAGAACATGAAATCGGCCTTGCTGCGCTCCACCTCCGCAACCAGCTCTCCGCGCACCGCGCACACCCCCATCGGCAGATAGCCGCCGGTAAGACCTTTGCCCCCCACCAGGATATCCGGAACCACGTTCCAATGATCGACCGCAAAGCGCCGGCCCGTGCGGCCAAACCCGGTCATCACTTCATCGGCGATGAGCAGGACGTCGTACTTGGAGCAGATCTCTCGAAGCCGCGGCCAATATTCCTTCACCGGAGGGACCGCACCGCCCGAAGACCCCATCATCGGCTCGGCGATAAACGCGGCAATCGAGTCGGCACCCTGCTCGAGGATTTTTTGCTCCAGCGCCGCCGCGCAGTCCAGGTCGCAGCCGGGATAGGTCTTGCCCCACGGGCATCGGTAACAGTAGGAGGGCGGAATTTTCGGCCAGTCGATGAGGACCTGCTCATAGTCCGCGCGCCGGCCGGTGCCGGCTGCTGACAAGGCTGCGATGGTGTTGCCGTGATAGGAGAACTGCCGCCCGATGATTTTGTGCTTGGACGTCTTGCCGCGAACCTTGTGATACAGAAGCGCAAATTTGAACGCCGCCTCGTTCGCTTCCGACCCGCCGCTGGTGAAGAAGAACCGGTCGATCCCCGCCGGTGTCCACCCGAGCAACCGTTCGACCAGCCGCTCGCGCTCCGGCGAGGTCCACACCGGCAGAACGTAGTCGAGGCGTGCGATGGTCCGGCGGGCGATTTCCGCAATCTCCTCCCGCCCCTGTCCGATATTCACAACCACTGCGCCGGCCCCGCCATCGAGGATCTTGCGGCCGTCGCGCGTGTAGAGCCAGGGTCCCTCAGCCCGCTCGATCGCTATCGGATCGTGCGGCCCGCGGATGAACATCGCTTCGCTTTGCGGCATGCCGCAATGATAGATGGAGCTCGCGGCCCCGGGCAATCGGGCGGCTGTCCGCCGATGGGGAACCGATCAAAGGGTCTTGTAACCGCGATCGACCATCGCGTCGATGCGTTGCTCGAGGTCCTCGTGGTTCCCGATGTTCTGGGCGATGATCCTGCCGAAGGAAATGCGTCGCGGCGCGCTCCAGGTTTCCGGATCCCAGATCCGGGCGCGCAGCAGCGCTCGCGCACATTGAAAATAGGCCCGTTCGATCGAAACGCGGACCGCCACCATCGCCGGTTTGCCCCGCGCGCCCAGTTCCTGGAGCAGGTCCGGATCGGCAACCACCACGGCCTTGCCGTTTACCCGCAGGGTTTCCCCGGGGTTGGGCAGCAGGGCGATTATTCCGACGTTCGGATTGTCGATGATGTTCTGAAGGCTGAAGGCAAGGTTGTTGCCGTTGCGCTCCGGCAGGACGATCGTCCGCGGGTCCTCGATTCGTATGAATCCAGGCTCGTCGCCGCGCGGCGAAATATCGACCGTCCGTCGGCACCCGAGGTCGACAGCAGCAGAAACGGCGAAGCTGCCAGGAATGCCGAGGCCTGCTCGTCCAGGTGATCGAGAATTTTCGCTTCGACCAGCCGGGCCGGCTGGGGAATGATCGCTCGCAACTCCGAAATGGTTTGGATCGGCTTGCTCATGACCTGCTCCGGCAGTCTCTCACTTTATCGAACCGTCAGCCCGCCACTTTTCGATCTGTTCGTCCGAGTATCCGAGTCCGTGCATGAGTTCCTCGGTGTGCTGTCCGAGGGTCGGCGCCAGCGATCGAATCGAGCCCGGCGTCTCCGACAGTTTCACGGAAATTCCCACCTGCTTCACCTTGCGGCCCTCGGGGGTATCCAGTTCGACGATCATTTTGCGCGCTTGAACCTGGGGGTCGGCCTCAACTTCGTCCAGGGTGTTCATCTTGCCGACGCAAACGTCGGTCCTGCTCAGAATCTCGAACCATTCGTCGCGCGTCCTGGTGCGGAAGATGGCTCTGAAGGATTCGTGGATCTCCGCGCGCCTGGCGGAATTGTATTCGTGCTCGACCAGGTCCTCGCGTCCGAGCGCCCGGCAAAGATTCGCAAAAAACCACGGTTCGATGGCGCCGATGGTGATGATCTTACCGTCTTTGGTCTCGTACACGTTGTAGTTGGGAATCGCCCCGTCAAGCGGCGTCTCGCCGCGGGCCGGCAGGAGCCCGTTGGCGAAGAAGCTCGCGAACGACTGCGCCATAAGCGCCATCGACCCATCCATCATCGAGATGTCGACATACTGGCCGCGCCCGGTCTGGGTGCGCGCGACCAGCGCGGCCAGGATTCCAATCGCAGCGTGCATGCCGCCGCCCGCGTAGTCCGCGATCAGGTTGTGCGGGATGGTCGGCAACTGGCCCGCTCGTCCGAGGATGGAAAGCACGCCCGCGGTCGCGATGTAGTTGAGGTCGTGACCCACCAGGTTGCGGTAGGGACCGTCCTGTCCGTAGCCGGTTATGGCGCAGTAGATCAATCGGTCGTTGCGAAACGACAGCTGCTCGTAGCCGATTCCCAGCCGTTCCGCCACGCCGGGTCGATACTCCTGCACCAGTACGTCGGCGCGCTGAACCATGCGCCGAAACACCTCCTTGCCCGGTCCGCTCTTCAGGTTGAGCCCGATGGATTTCTTGTTGCGATTGAGCGCGTTGAACGGCGAACCGCTGAACGCCGCGCCGGGACCTTCGGTGCCCGCCTTGCCGGCTTGCTCGGCGCGCCGCCCGGTCGGGGGACCCGGTTCCTCGATCTTGACCACGTCGGCGCCGAGGTCGCCGAGAATCATCGTACAAAAGGGGCCCGGCGCGAGCTTGGTCAGATCGAGCACCTTGATTCCGTCCAGCGGCGTTTGTGGCATCGTGATGTCTCCTGCGAGCGAAGGCCTGGGCGACTGTTAGGAATTTGATTTAGTGGGTTTGTCAGATGCGCGCAAATTGCGCTGCGGTCGGGTTCTCGACCTGCCCCTAAAGCACTGCCGCGCGGACTCTCGCCAACCGTTGGGCCAGCGACTTCAGGCCGCTCACCATATGCACGCCGTACCAGTGCAGGTCGCGACCGCTGACTGTCAGCACGCGACGTGCGAGTCCGGGCGGCAGGACGGTACGCAGTTCGTCGACGTCCTTGTCGCTGAATTCATAGGGCTCGTCCGGCAGGAGCACCACGTCCGGCCGGAGTTCGATTGCTTCGTCGAGCGTGGTCGCCGGATAACGCTCACCCGCCGCCGCGTACACGTTGTTGAATCCCATCATGCGAAGGACATCGTGCGCGTAGGTATCCGCGTTGAACGCCATCCACGGCTTCTTCCAGATCGGGCAAAACGCGCGCAGCCGTAGCTTGGCCCACACGCCCACATCCGCTTCGACTTCGCTGACGGTGCGGGTGATCTCGCGCGCCATTGCATCAGCCTCCGCTTCGCAGCCCGCGAGCCGACCGATCTTGAGCAACGACTCGACCGCGGCCGGCACCGTGCGCGGATAGGTGACCAGAACCGGGAACCTCTGTGTGCGCATCCGCTCCACGTCTTCGCGTCGATTCTCCTCGGCATTCGCAATTATGAGATCGGGCGCCAGTGCGGCGATGGTGCGCAGGTCGGGATTCTTGGTGCCGCCGACTTTTCTCAGCGACTCGACTCGCTCCGCCGGCGCCACGCAGAATTTCGTCGCTCCGACGACCCGCTCACCGAGTCCCAGGGCGAAGAGCGTCTCGGTCCAGCTGGGCACCAGCGAAACAATCCTGCCCGGCGGGCTCTCCAGCTCCACCTTAAACCCGAGGTCGTCGACTACCTGCACATGCCGCATCGGGGGGTCACCGGTTCCTGCGCTTGAGGATTTCTTCGAGCTGCTCTCGATCGCTTTCGGTGAGATGCTCGCTGGGCGCGGGAGCAGTCTGGCGCGCAGCAGGTGTGGCGACCGCCGCGGCCGACGGCTGCGCGGGCCGGGGTTGGGAGCTCACCTGCTTCTGCGCAGGGGTGGTCGCCGCGGGGGTCTCTGGATTTTCCCCGGGGCGGTAGGCGAGGTAGTGCAAAACCTGTGGAACCAAGGTACGGCGAATGATGAAGCCGGCGACGAGCAGTGCAATCGCAACGATGAGCAGTGTTCTGCGCGCCCGCCGTTTCCGCTTCCTCTTGGCCACTAGTTCGCATGCGGGAAAAGATCCACCGCCCCTCACCCCGTCCGTTTTTCGAGCCAGTTTACCGAAGCGCCGAACAGAACAGAACCAGCCCAGCGCGCCACCAGCACCGCCGTCGATAGCTCATCGGAGCGGCGCGCGCCATTGTACCAATCCAATCCTATCTCCTGCGCGTGGCGGCTTAGGCGCGAAAGGCGAAAGAACACGCGATGATGCGGGCCGTAGAAATGGCGGGCAGCAAACGCGAGCTTACGGAGCTTGCGCCCCGTGACCCCGCGGTGCAGCTCGCGGTCGTATCTGGTCAACGCAACCGAGTCGTGATCCAGGAATTGGGAGATTGCGCCCGCTGCGGCCTTGCCATGCTCAAAAGCACACGAGATGCCCTCCCCCATCAGCGGGTCAATTCCCGCGGCGTCGCCGGCCAGAATGACGCTTCCCTGCGCATAACGATCACGCCGGTCGAACCAGCGAATCGGCGCGGCGCGGAAGTTTGCGGCACGACCACGGAGGTGCTGCAGTGGAAGCTCGGGGAACGCGCGCTTAAGCTCGTCGAGCAGCGCCGCATGCTCGCTGCCAGAGGTTCGCGGGGCACGCGGCTCCTGATCATAGATGCCGACGTTCAGATGTGGCCGCCCCTCGATCAAACACGGAAACGACCACGCGTAGCCCTTTATGCCGTCGCCGACGCAACGGAAGTCGAAGCGGTAACATTGCTCCGCGAACTCAACCGCCACTTTTGCATCAACTTCGATGTCGGTCATCAAGGCCCGTCCGATGGTGGTCTTGTCGCGGCCAAAAGTGCTTCGGCGTACGGCGCTACCGGAGCCATCGGCACCGACCAGTACGCGGGCCTCGAAGGTCCCGCGTTCGGTAGCTACCTCCACCAGCCCGCGCTGCTGCTCGACGCCGACTACCCGACAGTGTTCCACGATGTCGAGCCCCGCCCGACGAGCCTGCCGCGCCAGCAACGCGTCGAATTGGTCGCGCCTTACTACCGTTCCGACCGGCTCATCGCGATACACAATCGTATCGCCAACGACCGTGCGCGCTCGGCTGCTCCGCACCGTAACCGAAGCGACCTCTAGCGCGATGCCCAGCTCCTGCAGCGCCAACCTCGTCTTCGGAATCAGGCCTCCCGCGCAGGTCTTGAAGCGCGGATGACACGACTTCTCCAGCGCCACCACCCGGCCACGCAGGTCGGGACGCGACTTTAACAAATAAAGGGCGGTGGCAAGCCCGGCCGGTCCGGCTCCCGCGATTAAGACTTCGCATTCGCGTGTTGGCCGCATCGTGCGCCCCGGCCTTTGACGCTAGCGTTCGGTGCTAAGGCGGGAAAGAGCCGGAGGTCCGGGTCAGGCGCGCCTCTCGATGGCGTCCCCGGCCCGGGGATTAAGCAAAAAAACGCACGGCGTGGAGGAGTTTCCGCCACGCCGTGCGTTGAGCTCGGTTGGAGAAGGCGGGTTTAGCCCTGGCCTTCCTCGGCCGGCTTCACCACCACGTAGAGGGTCGCACTCCCGCGCTGCAGCAGGAGTCGCGTTGGCTTCTTGCTGCCCTTGGCATCCTTGGCCTTCGCCATGAAGTCTTTCACGTCGGCGACCTTGTCCGGGCCGACCTCGAGAATCAGGTCGCCCGGCTGCAGTCCCGCTTCAGCGGCGGGGCTATCGGGCTGCACGCCACGCACTACCACGCCTTTTCCCGTAGTGAGATGGAACTGTTGCGCGAGTTCCGGAGTGATGTCACCAACCTTCATACCCCAGTCGCCGCCCGGCTCCTGGCTCTTGGCGCTTGCAACATCCTGCTCCTTAAGCTCCGCGATGGTTACCTGCAGCGTCTTGGGTTTGCCGTTACGCAGCACGGTAACATCGACGGTCTTGTTGATCGGCGTCTGCGCAACATAGGTCGGCAACTCGTGCTCATCGTGGACATCCTTACCGTTAAACTTGATGACGATGTCGCCACGCTCCATGCCGGCCTTGCCCGCCGGGCTGTTCTTGTCGACCGCCGCAACCAGCGCACCTTCGGGCTTGCTCAGTCCGAACGATTGCGCGAGATCCGCAGTGACCTCTTGAATCTCGACACCCAGCCAGCCGCGAACGACCCGCCCGTGTGCCTTGAGCTGCTCGACCACGTTGCGGGCCAGATCGATCGGGATGGCGAAGCCGATGCCGTTGTTGGCGCCGGTACGCGTGTAGATGAGGGTGTTGATTCCGATTACCTGGCCGTCGGTATTGAACAACGGCCCACCCGAGTTGCCCGGATTAATCGAGGCATCGGTCTGAATGTAGTCGTCATAGTTACCACCGAGGATCTTGCCCTTGGCGCTCACGATCCCGGCGGTGACCGTCATGCCGACGTCAAAAGGATTTCCGATCGCAATCACCCAATCGCCGATTTCGGTTTTGTCGGAATCTCCCAGCGGCGCACTGGGCAGTGAATCTTTGGTGTCGATTTTGATAAGGGCGAGGTCGGTTTTCTGATCCTTGCCGATGACCTTCGCGCTGAATTCGCGCTTGTCGCTCAGTGTGACCTTGATCTCGTCGGCGGCGCCAACCACGTGGTTGTTGGTCAGGATGTAGCCGTCGGGAGAAATTGTCACGCCCGAGCCCAGCCCGCGTTGCTTGTATTCCTTGGGTATTCCTTGGCCAAAGAACCTGCGAAACTGTTCGAAGGGATCGCCACCACCACCACCACCCGGAGGTCCCATGCCTTCGTCACCGCCGCCACCACCACCACCTTCATCTCCTTCCCCGAAAGGCCCCATCGCCATCCCCGAGCTCTTTACGTCCTGGACCACCCGCACGCTTACGACCGAAGGCAAAACGTGCTTCACCAACGGTGCGAAGGAGCCCACCACGCCACTGCGTTCATTGGGCTCGGGTGAGTTTGGCGCGGCCGGCGCCGGTGCAATCAGGGGTGACGAGACCGCCTGCGGCGCAGAACTATCCGCCTGCGCCTCCCCTTTATCGCTGGATCCCCAGAATGGGAACGCTCCGGCGCGCGCAAACGCGATAATCAGCCCCAATAACACGCCGCCGAGGACGGCGGCGATCTTCTTAACCATGCATGCCTCCTGAAACGCTTCGGACCCGCCAGCATACCAGATGCCGCAGTCCTTAATTACTGACGATTAGAAGAGGGTCTAAATTCAGCGTCCCAGCCTAAACATACTCACGATTTCGCCAAGATCTACAGGCCACCTCCAGGTCGGCGGAGCCCTCCCCCTCTTAAAGCATGCCGCAAGTGGCAAACTGATGCCATTTGAATCGGTTATCCGATCAAACCCGCCGCGCGCCCCGCGGCGGTTGCCACGCTGCCTTACAAAAACCTTCAGCAGGTCCCTTCGAAGAGCACTCGAAGAGGTGTGCGGAGTTGAGACCGCATCAGCCGGGAGGCGGCCTACTGGGCGGTCATGCCGCCGTCTATCGGAATCGCCGCGCCGGTCACGAATGAAGCATGATCGGAAAGGAGCCACGCCACCGCATTGCCAATCTCTTGCGGCTCCCCGACCCTGCCGATGGGTTCCTGGGCAATCATCGCTTTCTTGAGTCGCTCGTTGGCCTCGAACCACCCAAGGATGACCGGTGTGCCCACCACTCCCGGACAGATCGCATTTACCCGGATGTTGGAGCGCGCGTATTCCAGTGCCGCGGTCCGGGTCAGCCCGACCACGCCATGTTTGGCGGCCGCATAGGCACCCATCCGGACCGCGCCGAGAAGGCCCGCGGTCGATGCGGTATTTACGATCGAACCCCCACCCTGCTTGAGCATCTGTTGGATTTCATACTTCATGCAGAGCCAGACGCCTTTGAGATCTACGGCGAGGGTGCGGTCCCAGTTCTCTTCGGTGTCGTCGGCGACGTTCACCACGGTCCCGGAGATCCCGGCGTTGTTGTGCGCACAATCCAGGCGGCCCCATCGTTTCACTGCAGTCGCAATCAGCGCCTCGACGTCGGCCGCCCGCGACACGTCGGCCTTGAAAAACTCCGCTTCGGCGCCGGCCCCCCGGACCAAATCCGCGGTCTCCTCGCCTCGGCGGGTCGACACATCCGAGACCAGGACCTTTGCGCCCGCCTGCCCGAGCACCACTGCGGTCGCCCGACCAATTCCGCCGCCCGCTCCGGTAACGAGCGTCACTTTGCCTTCGAGAATTCCTCCGTTCAATAGATGACCTTTTGCTCCATGAGGGTTTGGATTTCGGCGTCGCTGAGCCCGAGCAGCCCGCCGAAGACCTCGCGATTGTGCTGTCCGACGTCAGGCGGCATCGAGTAGTTCAGCTTTGGCACGTTGCTCATTTTCACGGGCATGCCGGGAATGATTCGCTCACCAACTTCATGATGGTCCATCTTCCTCCAATAGCCCCACTCCCACAGATGCCGATCCTCATGAAGCTCCACGCTGTCCAGGACCGGCCCCGCGGGAACGCCGGCCTTCTGCAAGGTTGCGGCCAGCTCGCGATGATCGTGGGAGCGCGTCCAGGCACCGAGCAGCGCGTCGAGGTCCTCGCGATGATTCAGGCGCGCTTGGCGATCGACGAACCGCGCATCCCGCGCCCACTCCGGATGCTGGGCCAGCGCGCACAGGGCCTTCCATTCGGCGTCGGTGCTGATGGCGATCGCGATCCACCGGTCTTCGCCCTTGCACTTGTAGGTGTTGTGCGGTGCCATCATCGCGTCGCGGTTCCCCCACTGCCCGCGGTCGCGATGGTTCATGAAGTAGTCCATGAACCATTCGTTCATCTGGCCGATGACGGTCTCGCCCATGCTCGCGTCTATCCATTGCCCTTCGCCGGTACGCTTGCGATGGCGCAGCGCGGCGAGCGTGTGGAAGACCACCGCCGAAGCGATCGCGTAGTCAGGCCAAGTCCCTCCGGTTTGCCGCGGCGGACCGCCCGGATATCCCTGGGCATCGAACATTCCCGCAAAACAGCATGCCATCGGGCCCCATCCGACCCATCCCGACGGTTCGGTGCCGGTCTTACCCAACAACGACACCGAAATCATCACGATATCGGGTTTGACCGCCTTGATCCGTGCGTAGGTCAGATTCAGACGCTCCGACACGGGACGCGGGAAACATTCGATCACCAGGTCGCTCTTGCGGATCAGGTCGCAAGCGAGATCGTAGCCTTTCGGCGTTCCGAGGTTCAGGTTGATCGCTTTCTTGCCGTAGTTGAGCATGTGGTAGAAGCCGTTACGGTTCGGCCCCGGCTTACCATCCGCCATCCCTGCCGGATTGATGCGACCGATGTCGATATAAACCTGCGACTCTATCTTGATCACTTCGGCGCCCATGGTCGCGAGCCACTGGGCGATTTGCGGCCCGTTTATGATCCAGCTGAAATCCGCCACGCGGATTCCTTCCAGCGGAAGCGGCGCCATCAGATAACTCCCGCCGCGTGAAGGCCGTGCTGCTCTTCGCGCGGAATCGCAAGGCTGTCGAGGATCTCCTTGTTGTGCTCGCCGAGCGTGGGCGCGCGCGACGGAATCGCCGGCGTGGCGGTCATCGAAACCATTTGCCGCGGATACAGGAACCGACCCGCCACCGGATGGTCGATGGCGACGAACGCATCGCGCGCGGCGAGGTGTGGATGATTCGCCGCCTGCGACACCCGGTACACGGGTCCGATCGTGAGGCCCAGCTTCTGACCCTCGTCTACCAGGTACTTCATATCGTGCTTCTTGAGCTCTTCACGAATGACCGCGCGCAAAACGTCGTCGTTTTGCTGCCGACCCCCGAGCGTGTCGAACAACTCGGTGTCGAGCCCGTCGGGGTTCCCGAGCAGCTTCTTTAGCGCCTGATAGTGAGAGTCGGCGGCCCACAGCGTGTACACGTAGCCGTCCCGGCACGCCATCGGCTCCAGGCCGACCAGGGTCTGGCCCCGCATCCGGCTGAAGGGGATTCCCAGATAGCTGTATGCTGCCATTTCGATCTTTGAGGTGTTGACCGTGGCCTGCCAGCACGGCGCGTCGATCCACTGACCGTCGCCGGTCAACTCGCGCTGAAACAGGGCCATCATGGCCGCGGCCGCGGCATTGGTGCCGCCCATCACGTCCGCAATATGACCCGGAGCGCGCAGCGGATTCTCGCGCTCGCCATCATCAATCAGGGTGGGGGTATTGTAGCCGGTGAGGCTCATCGCCCACTCGATGAGGTCGGAGCCCTTCCAATCCCGATAGGGACCGGTTTGTCCAAACGGTGTGATCGATACGACGATCAGGCGGGGATTCAGCGCGCGGAGCGTCGGGTAAGAGAAGCCGATGCGCTCAAGAAATCCGACCGGATGGTTCTCGATCAGGAAATCGGCCCTCGAGACCAGGCGCTTGAAGACTTCGCCACCGGCAGGGGTGGCGGGATCCAGCGTGAGACTCTTCTTGCCGGTGTTCAGATAAAGAAACATCCCGCTTTTTTCGGGATGCGGCTGGTCGTCGGGAAACGGCGGATACTGGCGTGCGGGGTCGCCCGCCCCCGGCGCTTCTATCTTGATTACTTCGGCCCCCAGGTCGGAGAACAGTTTGCCGCAGATTGGTCCCGACACCATCTCGGCGTATTCGATGACCCTTATGTCGTCGAGCGCTCCCCGCATCGCACGTCTCCGCAGCCCACTCGTTTGGGTGCCACCCCGCACATAGCAGACGCGCTGCGGGTTTGCACGGGCGGCGAGAGTTCATGGGCGGGCGCGCGCAAGCCCGTCGGCCTCGTTGCGGGTGTGAATCAGGTTCGTGCCGCCGCGGCCCGCAGTCGAGCCTGGGTCGCGACCTGGCGCGCGGCTTCGGTCGCTTCGTAGAGTCCGAGCGTTTCGGCGAGTTCGTTCTCCAGAGGGGTAATTGCCAGATCCCGATAGGTGCGAAGGGCGGGATCCTTGAGCAATCGATGTCGCAGGCGCGTGAGCCGCCACAGAAATCGAATCGCGGGGACATAGGTCGCGAACATCTCACGCGCCCGACGGGCGTGGAAAGCCAGCCGCGGTTCCAGCGGCAGCCCGCTGCGGCGGTCCTTGCGACGCTTGCGCCGAAACACGCCGCTCTGCAGCGGATGCACCTTCTCGAACTCGTGGCTTGCGTAGAAGGTGAAGATCATCGAGGTCAGCCGCGCGGGATTGATGCCGCTGCCGATGGCGCGCTTGATGAGGGTCTCGTTGTGTTCCGGCGAATAGTACAGGGACCAGGCGCGGTCATAGGCGGCCTGCCACTCGGCGCGCGCCATCTGTGGATGATCGGTGGTCACGTGCTCGAGGTCGTAGCGGTTTAGGTCTTCATCAAGTTTGCCGCCGCGGAGGTGCAAGTCGAGATGGTCCTTGGAACCCGGCAAGGGGGTCAGCATGAAGAATTCCAGCAGATCGATCGGCAGCTCGCGCTGGATGATCGCGATATCGCGCGCGATGGTTTCGGGAGTATCGCTGGGGAACCCGAGGATGTAACCGGCGTAGGTAAGCACCCCCACCTTGCGCCAGGCCTGCAGCATTGCGCGGTACTCGGTGATGCGGTTTTGCCCCTTGGAGGCGCCCTTCAAGCTGGTGGGGTTAATGTTCTCCAGCCCGATGAAGACCCGCTTGCAGCCGGCACGCGCCGCCTTCTCGACGAAACGCGGAATCTTGTGGCACAGCGTATCGACCTGGATGGTCAGGTGAATGCGAAAGTGGTGCCTTTCGCGCAACTCGATGATGCGATCGAGAATCGCTTCCCAGTTACGATTGCGCGCGAAGTTGTCATCGGTAATGAAATAGGTCGTGACCCCCGATCCGTGATTGGCGCGGATCAGTCGCTCCACGTCGTCGGCGCTGCGATAGCGCGACTTGCGTCCCTGCACATTGATGATGGTGCAGAAGCTGCAGCTGAACGGACAGCCGCGACCGCCATCGAATGCGCTGATATTGCCGAGGTTGTGCCGGATGAGCTTGGCCGGCAGATGGGGCGTCGGCTGATCGTTGAGCGCCGGCAGGTGGCCGATGAAGTTGTAAAACGGCGCGAGGGTTCCCTGATAGGCCGCTTGCAGAATCTCGTCGAAGCGGCCCTCCGCCTCGCCCGCGAACAGGGTCACCCCCAGGTCCTGCGCCTCCTTCAACTCGGGCGCCAGCGCCGGCAGCATTGCCACGCAGCCGCTCACGTGAAACCCGCCCATCACCACCGGAATCCGGTCGCGGCGCAGCACGCGGGCGATATCCATCGCCCGCGGAAATTGATTGCTCTGCACTCCCACCAGGCAGACCACGCCGGAGAAACGGTTGCGCCGGAAGCGACGGACTATCCGGCGCAGCGGAACTACCTGGTTGGTTTCATCATATGCGGCAACCTCGATCTCGACGTCGTCGCCGAGCACCCGGCGGGCCTTGGAATCGATCGCGAGCCCGTACAGGCAGGAGAGCGAATTGGACGGTATCCATCCGCGCCACCATTGGATCACGTAGCCGTCGTCGTCATAGTGCGAAGGCTTGATCAACTCGACCAGGAACCTGCCGGGCGCCCGCCCCGTGCGGCTGGCGCGCTGCTCGCGCGCCGCTGGCCATGACTCCCCGGACACCTGGTTCATCTGCGCTGAACGCCTCCCATAAGTCGACGCCCACAGCCTATTTGACCCGCAGCGCCGGCGCCATGCGGCAGCGGTCCCGGGGTGAGGAAATTTCGCCGAACCCGGCAACGCGGTCGGGACCAAACGTTGATGGCGACCGGACGGCGGTCACTCGATGCTCAGTCTGGCGGTGAGACTTTCCGTCACCTTTTTGGATGGACGGAGAAGCGAGGCCGTGAAAGCTTGCCTGGTGACCTGTGAGCGACTCTGCGAATTACGCGCGCGTTGCGCGAGGCGCGAACTCGCGCTGCTCCTGCTTGGGCTGGCCTGAATCGGCGGAGAACAGGTTGCGATTGCGCTCGATCTCTTCCATCGCCCAGTCACACCAGCGGAGACTTTCTTCCATAAAGCCAATTCCGTAGCGCAGCGTGAAGTACGAAAACATCCGGTGTTCGCTTCCGTAACCGCCCCGCGCGAAAAAGTCGCGTTCAATTCCGCGCAGCTCTTCTAGATAGGCAAGCCAGCCAGCGCGCTGCTCGGCAAATTTGGCAAGCGCGCGGTCGGCGCCGAGGTGCCCGAGATAAAGCGTTTTCAAAAGCGGCGCGTGTTTGAGCTTGAGATTCTCGTAGGGGCTTTCAAGCCATCGCTCGAGGGCATCGCGCCCCGTCGGTGCGATCGTAAACAGTCGCTTGTTGGGCCGCCCCCGCTGGATTAGCTCGCGGCTGCCTATCCAGCCCGCGCGTTCCATGCGTGCCAGCGTCGGATAGATCTGTCCCGGGTGCGCATGCCAGAAATGGCGCATCGACAGATTGAAAATCCTTACGATGTCGTAGCCGCAGATGCGCGGCGCCGCTGCGATGAGCCCGAGCAAGGCGAGCTCCAGCGACGCTTTTACAGGCGTTGCCCTGCCGCCGCCCGACCCCCGCTTCTTTGATTCCAAGGGGTTCCGCAAGGCGCGCGCGGACGATTTTGGATTCGGGTTCTTCAATCAGGCACCCAGTTGCCGTGGAAACCGAACGGTACGCGATGCGGCGCCTTGATCCGCGCAACCGGACTCCCGGCAAAATCGCCCGCCTCCTGAATTACCAACTCACTGGAGTCGCCGGTGGGGTCGTACCACACCGACATCACCCATCCGTCATCTTCGGAGACCGTGCCGGCGCGCGGCACAAACACCGGCTCCCCGGGCATCCTTCCGCCGCCAAGTTTCAAAAATTCCGTCTTGCCGGTCCGGAAATCGCGCTTGGCGATACAATCAAATCCCGTCTCATCGAAGCCCTTCGAACTCCGCGCGCGGGCGGCCAGATATCCGAAGCGATGCGGCTTGCCGGCTCGACGCTCATCGAGACGGGGAAACTCGCCGACGTAGTCTTCCAGCTGTTCACTTTTCACCGACCCGTCGGCGAGGTTGAGACGCCAGCGCCATGGAAACGGAGGCTGCCCGAAACTGTTACCGCTCATGTCCAGCGCACTCATCCGGCATCCATCGACGGTAAGCGTGTCGTGCTCCTCATACGCGTTGAGGAAGTGGAAGATGAAGAACGCCTCGGCCGCAAACCATTTCACTTCCCCGGTGCGCCGGCTCATGACCCCGATGCGGGTTCCGTGCTGCGGCTCCCAATTCATCAGGGGTTTTCCGGCCGCCAGATTCTCGATTCGAAAGACCGAGGGGCACACGAAAAAGATTGCGTAATTATCGGTGGCCACGAAGTCATGCATCATCACCGCAAGGCCGCTGTCGATCGGTCGCGCGTCGAGCAGGTTGCCGGCTCGATCGGCGCGATACCACGTAAGATAGGGCGGAAACGGTTGATAACCGAAAAATAAAAGATCGCCGCTGACCGGGTCGAATTTCGGGTGCGCAGTGACCGGACCGCTGACTTTGCCACCGAAATTGTAGAGGCCCACCGTAGCAAGCGTGAGCGGCTCCAGCGCGTGGGGCAGCGATGCTTCGAACAGCGCAAGCAGCCAGTTCGCGTAGCCAATGATGTTGGTGTTTGCGGCGTTCTTGAAGGGCGGCGCCCCCGCCGGCAAATCTGTGGCCGCTTCGAGCAGTCCGCCAAACAGGGCCCGTCCCGCTTGCATCTCCGCGCGCAGCCCGTCGGTCAACACGTAGCGGTTGCGGTACGCCGCGCGCCCATCCTTGAGGATGAAGCCATGCACCATCCCGTCGCCGTCAAACCAGTGATAACGGCCGCGCGGCTTGAAGTGGGGGTTGGGGCCGATCCGGTAAAGCGCTCCCCTAAGCCCGCGCGGTATTTCGCCCTCGACCTCGAGGTCGAGGGCGTCTCCCTCTTCGCGCCAGGGGGCATAGTTGCCGTTGAGATAGGGATTGTCCGAGTTCCACATGACGACGCACTCCGGCGAGGATTTTCTGCTGCTTTAATATTCAATTCTTGACATACTTCAATATTGATATATAAGCAACCGACCTCGCCCCTCTAGCAACCACTCCTGCAATCATCCGGATGCACCCGTGAGCAGTGGACCGACTGCATTTGCCGCCGCCCCGGGAGCGGCTTACTCTGAAAGCATGTTGGGACGCGCGGTTCTGTTCGCGGGGGGACTCGGTGCCTGGACCTTGCTGGAATATGTGATCCACGGTCCGCTGAGCCATCGTTTCCGCACCTTCGTCAGGCCGCTCCACGACGTACACCATCGCGATCCGCACGCCGTGTTCACGGCCCGTGCCTGGCTGCCGCTGCTCGCCATAACCCTTGCGTTGATTATGTTTTCCGGCTTCCATCCGGCGACTTTTTTCTTCCTGGGAGTGGTGGGGGGATTCGTCGGGTACGAAGCCGTCCACTACCGAATCCATTTTGTGCACCCGCGCAATCAGCTCGAAACCCGTCTCCGCATCCGCCATCTCGCCCACCACACCTGTCGGCCGAATGCGATTTTTGGGGTGACCAGCCCGTTGTGGGACCGGGTCTTCGGCACGGAACCTGCTCCGGCGGACCACGAGGAGATGCACGTCGCGGTGCGGGACATCCCGGCACTGACGGGCCCGAGCAACTGGAAGCGCGCGTTCACCATGTACCTGCCTGGCCGGTGAGCGAGCCTCGTTTTGATAGGTTGACTCGTTATCTCAAGTCGAGCTATTGAGACGAGCTATGGCGCTGCCAACCCTGCAACGGACTTCACCGCTGCCGGTTCGCTCGACCGCGGCCCAGGAATCCTCATGGCAACGCGATGTTCAGCAGACGGCGCCCCGGATCGACGTGAAGTTTCCGATCCTCGGCTTTCTGATGGATTCCGAAGCCACCGGCTACGACCTCAAGCGGCGCTTTCGCAACCCGGTGGGATTTTTCTATCGCGTGAGCGACGGCTCGCTTTACCCTGCGCTCAAGAAGCTGGCGCGCGATGGCCTGGTGACGCAGCGGGTCGAGCGCCACGGTCGGCGCTCGCGTACGGTCTACGCGATCACCGCGGCCGGCCGCGCGCGCTTCCTAAAGACTCTGCGCGAGCCCGCACAACCGGTGTTCGTGTTCGATGAGGCGCAGGTGAAGATCTATTTCGCGCATCACGATCCGCAGTCCGCCCTCACCCACATGGCCCAGGTTCACGAGGAGGACGTGCAGCGCGCCGAGATGTTGCGCTGGCTTGCCGACCAAATGGAAAAGCACGGCGAGAGCGTGTTTCGCAAGGCGCTGATCGAAGTCGGCTACGCGGTCACTCACGCCAAGGCCGAGGTCTTCGCCCGCCTGTTCGAGGAAGTGAAAGACAAGCTCTCGGTCAACGGCCGAGCGCGTCCCCGGCGCCGCGCGGCCCAGGCGCGATGAGTGCACCCCGCACAAGGGAGAAGCGAATGGACGAAAAATACGCGATCGACATCGACCACGTGACCCGCGTCTACAAGCGCGACGAGTTCGAAGTGCGCGCGCTTGATGACGTGACCCTCAAGGTCCCCGAGGCCCGCTTCGTCGCGATCATGGGTCCCTCCGGTTCCGGCAAGACCACGATGCTGAACCTGATCGCCGGAATCGACCACGCGACCTCCGGGCGGGTCGCGGTCGGCGGCGAGGAAATTACTTCGATGAAAGAGCGCGATCTGGCGGCCTGGCGCGCCCGCCACATCGGGCTGGTGTTCCAATTCTACAATCTGATCCCGGTCCTGACTGCCTTCGAAAACGTCGAACTTCCGCTCCTGCTAACTCACCTGCGCAAGGCGGAACGCCGCCAACACGTCGAGACGGCCCTCAAGGTGGTTGGTCTGGCCGACCGCATGGATCACTATCCACGCCAGCTCTCGGGCGGCCAGGAGCAGCGCGTGGCCATCGCCCGCGCCATCGTCACCGATCCCACCATCGTGGTCGCCGACGAGCCGACCGGCGACCTGGATGCGAAATCGGCCGAGGAAATTCTGAACCTGCTCACCGAACTCAACCGGCAGTTCCACAAGACCATCGTCATGGTGACCCACGATCCGCGCGCCGAGCGCTACGTGGACACCGTATATCGGCTGGACAAGGGCGTGCTGGCCGGCATCGAACCCGGCAAGAGCGCCGCCCACCCGGCGGCCGCGGGAGCGAGTGCCTAGACGCGTAGGGAGCACCATGAAGTTCACGATGCTCGTCCTCAAGAATCTGCTGCGCAGCAAGCGGCGCACGTTTCTGACGGTCTTCTCAATCGCGGTGTCCCTGTTCATCTTCTCCGCATTGGTAAGTTTCCCGACCCTGGCCCGCGAGGTTCTTGCCGACCGGGCATCGTCGCTGCGGCTTGCGGTTCACAACAAAGCCGGGGTCACCTACTCGATGCCCGAGGCGTACAAGCAGCGCATCGCGGCCACACCGCACGTCGTCGCGGTCGTGCCGGAAAGCTGGTTTGGCGGAATCTACCACGAGGTTAACGACCAATTCCCGAACCTGGCCGTGGATCCCGATCAGGTCGATCTCGTGTGGGACGACTGGGGTATTTCCAAGCCGGCGTTCGAGGATTTCAAACGCCTGCGCACCGCGTGCCTGGTCTCGGGCGGGGTCATGAAGCGCTTCGGGCTGCACGTCGGTCAGCAGATTCAGCTGAGGGGCACCGTGTATCCGTTCAACGTAACCCTCAACATCGTCGGGGTGATGAACGACAAGGCGCCGCCCAATTTTCTTTTGTTCCGGCGCGACTACCTGGAAGAAGCCGCCGGGCGCCCCGGGTTCGTGAGCATGTTCTGGGTCCGCTCGGATAAGTCGGAGAACATCTCGCAGATCATAGCTTCCATCGACGAACAGTTCGCAAATTCCATGGCGGAAACCCGCAGTGAATCCGAAGCCGCGTTCATGGGCGGCTTCATGCAGGGCTTTCGCGCGTTTTTCGACCTGGCGGAAATTCTCGGCCTGATCGTAGTCCTGACCATTGGCCTGGTCGCGGCCAATACCGCTGCCATGTCCATCCGCGAGCGGCGCAGCGAAATCGCCATCATGCGTTCGATCGGTTTTCGCTCCGGGACCATCCTGGGGCTGTTGCTGGGCGAGTCGCTGATCATCGGGCTTAGCGGCGGGATTCTAGGCTGCGCGAGCGCGTACGTGATTCTGAAAGTGTTCGCCGTCGGCTCGCCTGCGATCGGGATCAGTAACCTGCGGATGCCTCCTATAGTGATCGTGGAAGCGCTGGTTGCCGCGTGTCTCATCGGGCTGCTGAGCGCCTGGTTTCCGGCGCGCTCAGCCGCCCGACAGAACATCGTGGATGCGTTGAGGCTGGTTGCGTGACCATGGCGATCCCGCTCAAGTACAACATTCGCAGTCTGCTGGTGCGGCGGGTCTCCACGGCGATGACCGCGGGCGGCATCGCGCTGGTGGTGGCGGTGTTCGTGATCGTGATGGCGATGGTGGCCGGCCTGGGATCCGCGATCAGCGATACCGGCTCGCCCGACAATGTGGTGGTGGTACGCAAGGGCTCGACCACCGAGACCTCCTCGGCCGTCCAGCTCGATCAATTCGACGCGCTGAAGTTTCTTCCCCAGATCAAACGCGATGCCGACGGCAACCCGCTCGCCTCGCCGGAGCTGCCGGTGCAGGTGCTGATGCAACGGTCCGGCGGTGCCAGCGACAACGTCGTGGTGCGCGGGGTTCTGCCGGTCGCCCTGCAGGTGCATCAGAACGTGCATCTCATCGAGGGCCGCATGTTCAAGCCGGCGCTGAACCAAGTAATCGTCGGCAAGGCGCTGGTCGGACGCTATGCGAATACCAGCGTGGGCTCGACGCTGCACTTCGGGCGCGGCAACTGGAAGGTGGTGGGAATTTTCGACGCCGGGGGAAGCTCGTTTGAATCCGAGGTGTGGGCCGACATCCACAACGTCCAGGATGACACCCAGCGCGGCGCCTACTACGCGTGTGCCCGCCTCAAGATGGTCCCGGGCACCGAGGTCGAGGGCCTGATCCGCAGGATCGCCGACGATCCGCGCATCAACCTGCAGGCGCAGACCGAGACCGACTACTACAAGGACCAGTCGGTGGTGGCCAATCAGCTGCGCGCACTGGGCATGATCGTCGCCATCATCATGGGGATCGGGGCGGTGTTTGCGGCCATGAATACCATGTACGCGGCGGTTTCCGCGCGCACCACCGAGATTGGCACCTTGCGCGCGCTGGGATTTAGGCCCGGCGCGGTGCTCGGCTCGTTCCTGCTGGAATCGCTGGCGCTGGCGGTGGCGGCGGGGATGCTCGGGGTGATTTTGGCCTTGCCGATCAATGGTTTTTCGACCAGCTTCGGCAATTTCGTAACCTTCTCTACCATGGCGTTCGCGTTTCGCGTGACTCCGGCCGTGGTATTGCAGGCGCTGCTATTCGCGGCGGTAATGGGTGTATTGGGCGGCTGGCTTCCCGCGCGCCAAGCAATGAGAATGCAGGTTGTCGAGGCGCTAAGGAAAGGTTGAGAGCAATGAGCACTGAACCGTCATCACCTCGCCCGTCTTCGAGCATTCGCGAGCTCGAATCGCTCCGCATCGCGCGCAAGGCGGAAAAGCGCCCCGGCCGCCTGGTTCCGGTGCTGGTCGCGCTGCTTGTCATCGCGGGTGGCGCGGCGATCGGCTACCAGGTTTACGCGCGCACGCTCGGACGCCCTCCCGAGGTACAGACCGCGCTGGTCACCATCAAACAGGCGGGAGAGCCAGGAACCCTGCTGACCGGGTCCGGGTACATCGTCACCCAGCACAAGTACATCACGGTCGGGACCAAGCAGCTCGGTCAGATTGTCGCCGAGCCGATCGAGGAAGGTCAGCACATCAAGAAGGGCGATATCCTGGCGCGCATCGACGACGGCGACTATCAGGCGCAGCTTCGGCAGGCGATCGCCGATCGCGATCTCGCCCAGGCAGACATCAAACTGTACTCCGCGCAGGCGGACCGTCAGCGCGCCCTGTTCCAGGCCGGGGTCGCGACCCGTGACCAGCTCGATATGGCCGAGAACAAACTCAACGAGGCGCACGCCGCGCTGGAGAAAGACCTCAGCGAGATCGACTACTGGAAGTTCCTGGTGAACCAGTGTGTGATTCGTTCGCCGATCAATGGTCTGGTCCTGACCAAGATTCACGAAGTGGGCGACATGATCACTTACGCCAGCGGTGCGAATGCCGGGGGCGGCGTCACCGACATCGCCCAGATCGCGGACACCGAGGACATGCGCGCCGAGGTCGACATCAACGAGAGCGACATCGCCAAGGTCACCATGGGAATGCCGGCAAGTGTGATCCTCGACGCCTATCCCGATCGCGCATTCGACGCCCGGGTCGTGAAGATCTACCCGGAAGCGGACCGCCAGAAAGGCACCGTCAAGGTCGAGGTTCACATCCTCAGCCCCGACCTCGCCATTATCAAACCCGAGATGAGCGCCAAGATTTCATTCCTCGGCGGATCCGCGGTCAAGCAGGAAGCGCCCGCCCTGGTCCTGGTTCCCAAGAAAGCCATCGTCGAGGACGGCAACCGCAAGTATGTCTGGGTCGTGCGCACGGACGCCGCGCACCGGACCGAGGTGTCCGTGGGGCGCGAATACCAGGACGGTGTCCAGGTCCTCCAGGGCCTGAGCGGGGGCGAAACCGTGATCGTAGTGCCACCCACGCAGCTCCATGATGGACAGCCGGTTACCCCGCAGGCCTCCTAGCCGCGGGCTCACCAGCATCATTCGGTTCCTCGAATTTCCCTTGCAGGAACTTCGCGCCGTTATCTCGCGCTGGCGATCGGCGAAGCCGGTTAGCGCTCGGCCTCGGCGCCTGTCAGATTGAATATCGGGCCAGTAGCCCGCGTGCGATCACCAGCGACTGGATTTCGTTGGTCCCTTCTCCGATCATCATCAGGGGGGCGTCCCGGTAAAAGCGCTCCACCGGGAACTCCTGCGTGAAGCCGTAACCGGCCAGCACGCGCATCGCGTCCAGTGCAATCTTCGCGCATGCTTCCGACGCGAACAGCTTGGCCATTCCGGCCTCGACGTCGCATCGTTCGCCCGCATCCTTTTTTCCGGCCGCGCTGATGACCAGCAGGCGCGCCGCTTCGAGGCGGGTGCCCATGTCGGCGAGCATCAACTGCACGGCCTGATGCTGCGCGATCGGTTTGCCAAAAGCGGTCCGTTGCTGCGCGTAACGGATCGCGCTTTCAAAGGCGGCCTGCGCGACCCCGACCGCGCGGGCCGCGACATTGATCCGGCCCACCTCCAGCGCACTCATCACCTGCTTGAAGCCCTGCCCTTCGATGCCGCCGATCAGGCACGTGGCCGGCACCGCAAAGTCCTCGAGCAGAACTTCGCAGGTATCGATTCCCTTGTAGCCGAGCTTCTTGAGATTGCGGCTCACCGTCGGCCCATTCTCATTCTTCTCGACCGCAAACATGCTGATCCCGGAATAGGCCGGTTCGGCTCTCGGATTGGTTTTGGCCGCAACCGCGAGCACGGTTCCGTGACGGGCATTGGTAATGAACATTTTGCTGCCCGACAGAGAATAGTCGTCACCCCGGCGCACCGCCGTGGTGCGAATCGATTGCACGTCGCTGCCGGCGTGCGGTTCGGTCAGGGCCAGTCCACCCCGCTTCCGGCCGGAAGCCATCGCCGGCAAAAAGTACTCCTTCTGCGCCTCGGTGCCGTGATGGACAATCATGTAGGCCATGATCAGATGGCTGTTGATCACACCCGCCAGGCTCATCCATCCCCGCGACAACTCCTCCATGACCCGCGCGTAGGTGCTGAATGAAAGGCCGAGGCCGCCATGGGCGGCCGGGATGGTGGCGCCGAACAGCCCCAGTTCCTTCATTTGCTCGACCAGCGCGTGCGGGTACTCATCGCGATGCTCCAGCTCCATCGCCACCGGCATGACCTCGCGTTCCACAAACCGGCGCACCGCCTCGATTACCTGCTTGTCCAGAACTTCATCCATCGGTTTAACTCCGCCTGCCAACGATCGGGTCCGTGCTTTCGTTTAGCAGAGGCTCCGGACGCAGCGCCAACCGCGGTTCCCGGCGACCAGACGCGCGTCTGGCCCGCTGAGCTGGACTCGCGCGGCCGCCGCGGGTTGCGTGCCCGAGCGCGGGCGATTAGAGTAAGTGTCAAATTGACGCAAAGTACCCGGGCGGTGGAACTGGTGGGGGCGTAGGGATCCGGGCACACGAGGATCGGCCATTGAACGCACCCACACACTCGCCAATTTCGCCGCGCGCGCTGTATGACAAGCTCGCGCCGCTCGATCAGAGCAGCTACGGGCTTGAGGCTTGCGAGCGCTACGCCGAGCAGATCGCCCAGATCTTGCGCCTCAAGGAAGAGCGCAAGGCCATCGTGCTCGCGCACAACTATCAGCGCCCGGAAATTTTTGAGGTCGCGGATTTTGTCGGCGATTCGCTGGAGCTGGCGCGCAAGGCCAAGGAAGTCCGCGACGCGGACATCATCGTGTTCTGCGGCGTTCATTTCATGGCCGAGACCGCCAAGGTGGTGAATCCCGGGCGCACCGTGCTGATTCCCGATCTGAGAGCGGGATGTTCGCTGGCGGACGCGGTAACGGCGGAGGCACTGGCAGAACGCAAGGCGGAACTGAAGCAGATCTATCCCGACCTCAAGGTGGTCGCGTACGTGAACTGCACCGCCGACGTCAAGGCGCTCTGCGACGCCTGCTGCACCTCGGCCAACGCGGTCAAGGTGGTCAACGCAATCGACTCCGAGAACGTCCTGTTCGTCCCCGATCAGAACCTGGCCAACTATGTGCAGGAGAACACCAGCAAACGAATAATTTCATGGGATGGTAACTGCTACGTCCATCATCAGATAACCCCGGCGGAAGTAAACAAGGTCAAGAGCTCGATCCCGGGCATCAAGGTGATCGCGCATCCGGAATGCCGCAAGGACGTGCTCGCGCTGGCCGACGCGGTGCTCTCGACCAGCGCCATGGTCAACTACGCGCGGGCCAGCGAGGCCGACAAATTCCTGGTGGTTACCGAATGCGGGCTGTCCGATCGCCTGCTCATGGAGATACCCGAAAAGCACTTCTACAAGGCGTGCAAACTATGCCGCTTCATGAAGATGATCACACTCGACGGCACCCTCGATTCGCTCCGCAATCTTCGCTACGAAGTCAACCTTCCCGACGAGGTACGCGAGGGGGCGCGGCGGGCGCTGGAGCGGATGCTCGAGTTGAGCGCCTGAGCAACCCGCCGGCAGCAGCCGACTCCGGCGCGGGGCAGTCGGCGGATCGCTTCGAACGCCCCCGCGTAGCCGTCGATACCGTGCTGTTTGCGGTCCAGGAGCGGCGGCTCAAGACCTATCTGGTACAACTTGCGCGCGGTCCAGCGCGCGGAAAATGGGCCTTCCCGGGCGGGCTGGTGCGCCGCGGCGAGCTGCTCGATGACGCGGCGCGGCGGGAATTGCGGGCCTCTACCGGACTTGGCCAGTGCTACCTCGAACAACTCTTCAGTTTCGGAGATCCGTCCCGCGATCCCGACGCGCACGTGGTGTCGGTTGCCTACATGGCGCTGATTGCCGACCCGGGACGGGTGAGCCGACCCTCGCCCAAATACGCGGCCGGGGGGTGGTTCGAACTTTTGAAGCTGCCGCCGCTTGCCTACGACCACGCGCTGATGGCCGCCTACGCGCTCAGGCGCCTTAAGTCGAAACTCGAGTACAGCAATATCGCCTACACTCTGCTGCCCCGGATGTTCACCTTTGCGGAGTTGGAGGAACTCTACGCTCGAATTCTCGACCGCCCAATCGATCGGCGCAATTTCCGGCGGCGAATCCTGGCTATGGATCTGTTGCGCCCGCTCCGCGAGACCCGACGCGGCCCCCATCGTCCGGCCGCCCTCTACACCTTCGCCCGGCAGACTCTCCAGATGATTGAAATGCTATAGTGGTGGGGGAGCTGTTGATGGGCACCAAAGGTACGCTTTCGGTAGTCGCCGCCCTTCTCCTGATGGCGGCGGGCGCCTACGTGTGGTTTGGGGCCCCCGGCGGCTTCGCCGGCACCATGGGGCAGGCGGCGACCGGGAGTGATCCGGCGTCAAACCTGCGCCTGACCCTCGATCCCGACCTGTTCAAGGGCGAGGTGCGTGAGGCTTACCAGATAGCGCGGCAAAACCCCGGCTTGCTCGCGCAGCTTCATTGTTATTGTGGCTGCGACAAGAGCGAAGGACACAAGAGCCTGCTCGATTGTTATCGCGACAAGCACGGCAGCACTTGCGGCATTTGCGTGGGCGAGGCGCGGATGGCGGTAGAGTTGACCAAGCAAGGCATGCCGGTCGAGCAGATACGCGATGCAATCCGGGCCAGATTTGCCGGTGGAGACTGACGCTTGGTAGGCATCGTCTCCGGTTACATCGAACACTTCACGTACCTGGGGCTGTTCGTGGTCCTGCTGTTGTGTGGCATGGGACTGCCGATGCCAGAGGACATCGCGCTGCTGGCCGGCGGGTTCCTGGTCCACCGTGGAGTCACCCGCTACACCATCACGCTGGCGGTCGCGCTGCTGGGTGTGGTCGCGGGCGACAACTCGCTGTTTTTTCTGGGCCGACGCTTCGGTACCGGGCTGGTAAGCTATTTTGGACTCAATCGCCCCGGGTCCAAGGCGCAGATCGATCGGATCCGGGCCTTCATGCACCGTCACGGTCATCGCGCCATATTCTACGCACGCTTTCTGGCGGGACTGCGGGCCTTGATCTACCTGACCGCCGGATCGTTTGGGGTGACCCCGCTGCGATTTCTGGTTTATGATCTTCTGGGCGCGATAATTTCGGTTCCGATTGTCGTGTCGCTAGGATATCTATTCGGCGCGCAGCTCGAGGTCGTCATCCACTACATTGGCGGGTTCGAGCATCTGCTCTGGGTCGTAGTGGTCCTGTCGCTGGCAGTTTATGGAATGCGACTTCTCTACACGCGCACCAGCGCGCAGAAAACCTGACCCGAGTGGAGACCGATTCCGCGTGGACCTGATGTTCGCCGGCCCTGACCCGGCGACGGTCGCCTGAAATGCAACTCAAATTCCCGCCGCTTAATCTGAAGGCGAAGCTGATCCTCCTGATGGTGCTGCTGCTCGCCCTCACCCTCGGCGCCGAGCTGTGGGTGAGCCTCGGCACCCAGGCCGCGATCGTCGAAACCACCCAGCAGCAGGTAAAAAACCTCGCCCGCGCAATCCACATCGGCGTGCAGGAGCTGACGGCGGTGGGCAACACCGATCGGGATCGCCTGCAAAACTACGTTCGCAGCCTCAATAGTCAGGGTCTGGAAGTCTCCATCGCGTCATCGCAGAAGCTCATCATCAACAGCTCCAATCCCCAGCTCATCGGTGCCGCCCTGGTGCCCCACTCCGAGGACAACATAGTCGCCCAGGAGTTGAAGCAGGGGGCCGACATCCTGACCATCCCGGGGGCCCGACTGGGTCCCGCGGCGCGGGAAACCACCGTCTACCTGATCCCCATCGAAGTCGAGGATCATTTGCTCGGCTACGTGCAGGTGGTCGCGAACTTCGGCGATTCCGCGCAGCCGCTGGTGGTAAACTGGATCCATCAGATCGCCGCGGCCTTTGTGATTTTCACCATCGGACTGGTGTTCGCCTACATCCTGGCGGACCGCTACGTGAAACCCATCCATGCGGTCGCCGACGCGGCCCAGAATATCGCGGCCCGCGGACTCGCGCCGGTGCCGGAGGCCAACCGCCGCGATGAAATCGGCCTTTTGACCCGAAGCTTCAACGAGATGGTTGCGCAGCTGCGCCGGGCTCGCGAGCGTGAGCAGGAGCTCAACCGGCTCGAGCGGTTCACGGCTCTGGGTCAGCTCGCCGGGGGCCTGGCACACGAGATAAAGAATCCCCTCAACTTCATCAGCCTGGCGCTTGACCAGCTGCGGACCCGCTACACTCGTCAGCTCGCTCAGGATTCGGATAGTTTTGTGCGCCAGGTCATGCTCATGAAAGACGAGGTGCGCCGGATGAGCGAGCTGGTGCAAAGCTTTCTGCACTACGGTAAGCCCATCGAGATCCGTCCCGCCTCGACCGACGTCAAGCAGCTGGTGGACGGGGTGCTGGCGATTTCCGAATCCAAGATGAAAAGCCAGGGCATCCAAGTGGTTGAAGACGCGGATAGCGTTGCAACCGTGCTTAATGTCGACGCGGAAAAACTGCGCACCTGCTTCATGAACGTGGTCGCCAATGCGGTGCAGGCGATGCCCGACGGTGGCACCATGAATATCACCTTCAGCGGCGAGAACGATCGACTCGTGATCCGGTTCTGCGACACCGGAGCGGGAATCGATCCGGATGCGGCCGCGCACGTTTTCGAGCCGTTTTTCACCACCAAGCGCGAGGGGATTGGATTGGGACTGTTCCTGTCCAAGGCGATCGTCGAAGGCCACGGTGGTACTATCGACATAGGTCCCAACCCCAGCGGACCGGGGACCGCGGTTACCTTCACTTTTCCGCAGAGCGGGATGGAAAGACACGCATGAGCCAGTCATCGGTGCTGGTCGTTGAAGACAACGACCTGGAACGGGAAATAACCACTGAAACCCTGCGCGACGAGGGTTTTTCGGTTGAGCAGGCCGCGACCGGCAAGCGCGCAATGGAGCTGCTGGGTCCCACCCGCTTCGACGTCGTGCTGACCGACCTGATGATGCCCGGTATGTCGGGCGAGGAACTGCTCGAAAAAGTGCGCACCACCTACCCTTCCTGCCAGGTGGTCATTCTGACCGCGCACGGGACCATCGAGAGCGCGGTTCAGGCCATGAAGAACGGCGCCTTCTACTATCTGACCAAACCGACTGACCGGGAAGCGCTCGTGATGACGGTGGCCAAGGCCGCGGAACTCTCGAACCTGCAGCAGGAGAACCAACTGCTGAAGCGCCGCCTCGAAGGCAAGTTCGAGCTCGAGGGCATCGTCGGACAGGATCCGGCCATCCAGGAGGTCATCCGGATGGTGCGCAAGGTGGCACCCTCGAACAGCACCGTGCTCATCCAGGGCGACAGCGGCACCGGCAAGGAACTGGTGGCCCGTGCGATCCATCGCAACTCCCCGCGCGCCGCGCGCCCGTTCATTGCGATCAATTGCTCGGCGATTCCCGACACTCTCATCGAGAACGAGCTTTTCGGGCATGAGCGGGGGGCCTTCACGGGAGCGACCGAGCGCAAGATCGGGCTGTTTGAAAGCGCCAACGGCTCAACCCTGTTCCTCGACGAAATCGCCGATCTTCCGCAGGGCCTGCAGGCCAAGATTCTGCGGGTCCTGCAGGAAAAGGAGATTCGCCGCGTAGGTGGCAATGAATCCTTCCGGGTCGATGTTCGGCTGGTTACGGCGACCAACAAGAACCTGGCCGAGGAGGTCGCGGAAGGCCGCTTTCGCGAGGACCTCTACTACCGCGTGAACGTCGTGACTATCACGGTCCCTCCCTTGCGCGAACGGCAGGGAGACATCCCGCAGCTGGCCAATCACGCGCTGGCCAAATTCGGCCATCTGGCCGAGGGCCGGGTGAAGGAAATCAGCCGCGAGGCTATCGAGATCCTGCTCGACTATTCGTGGCCGGGGAACGTGCGGCAGCTGGAATCCGCCATCGAGCGGGCAATTCTGCTGTGCGAGGCCGACACCATTACCCCGCGCGACCTTCCCCAGGAGGTGCTCGCCCGCAAGACCCTGGTAAAGAGCGGGGAACGCGGGTCGCGAAGCGATAAATTCGAGATTCCCTCGGAGGGCATGAATTTCGAGAACTTCGAACGCGAATTGATCCTGCAGGCGATGGAAAAAAGCGATTGGGTCATCGCCAAAGCGGCCAAGATGCTGAGCATGAGCTACCGCACCCTCCAGTACCGGCTCGACAAGTTTGGCATCAAACGACCCGAATCCAAGGCCGCCCCGCCGGTGGAAGCGAAGTGACGCAAGATTTAAGTCAGCGCTTTTCCCATCCGGTAGGTAGATAGATCCAGCACTCGACCCGTTCCCCGGTTGCGTTCTGCACCTGCCCGCGTTCGCGCGTATACAGACGGGGCACGGCTTCGTACCGGTCAAGCAGCGCAAAATCATCGGGCCGAAGCTCGGACAGGATTTCGCCTGGCACGCCGGCGCCCGCATGCGGGGTCACGAAAAAATAGCGCTTGCGCCCTCTTTGGTACCCCGAAAGTAGCGCCGGCTCGCTGCGGAGCTCGCGACCGAGCAGGCGGGCTCGCAGTTGCGCATCGAGCAGGGCGCCGTACACGAACAGCCTGTCGTGGTTTCGATCCACCGTTCCCAACCTGCGCGAAGTCATTCCCCAATCACGCGATTGCCGTGATCGAGCGGGTATGTTACGTGATTTGGGAACCGCGCGGGAGAATCCTGTTTATGTCTGCACGTTGTTTGGCCGCGAGAGCCGCGGCTGTGTTGCTGGTCCTGGCGATCGCGTCGTGCTCTACCGCGAGCAACCAAGCAGCGCTGACCACCGGCATGACCGCGGACCAGACGGTGCAGGCCATGGGACCGCCCGATCTCAAGGATTCCGTGCCGGATCCGAACCACTCGGGTGCCACCGTGCTTCGCTACGTCTGGCTGGACTCCGGAAAGGTAGCGGTATTCGGCTCCAATGATCGGGTAGCTTCCATCCAGCAGATCGAGCCGTCCGAGAAAGCCCAGGCCGAAGCTGAGGCTCGCACTCAACCGCCCTCGACTTTCGATCCGATTGCGACGCCTCTCAACTACACGTTCTTTCCCATCAAGGCCGCATTCATTTACATCGGTGCCGGACTGAGTTGCGCAGAGGGCGCCACCTGCCAGAAGCCCAAGCTACCCGACCCGTCCCATGGCTAGGATAAGCCGCGCGACATCGATCGCGGACTGAAGACCGCCGCTTCGCTTGACGCCGAGAAGACAATGGGCGAAGGCCCCTCTTGAACTTCGCCCAGATTGGGAGCGGCCGAGCGCACAACGCCTCTCGTTCGAGGGTTTCGACCGCTAACCTACTGTCGGTTAACACATCCTTGCAGTGTACGCAATCACGCGCGCGTTGTTTCGATGCCAACTAGTGCCCTGTCCCTGAAATGAAGTGAATAAATTGCCGAGGCCGCCGTCTAACTGTGCAAGGAGGTGGAGTATGCGGAGTGGGCGGCCCAAGGCGGAGTTGGTGTTGAGCGAAATGGAGCGGGAGAGACTGGAATCGATGGCGCGGCGCTCGCGCAGCGCGCCGCAGCTGGCGCGCCGGGCGCGGATTATTCTCAAGTGCGC
>JAFAHS010000534.1 GCA_019237115.1 Deltaproteobacteria bacterium | reverse complement strand
CTCGGACAGGGCAAAGAGCCGGCCCAGCGTGCCGCCCAATTGGGTCTCGGCCTGGTTAAACTCCCTCATGGCCGCCGGGTCGCTGGGGTTGGCGGCGACTTTCTGATCGGCCGCCATCGCGCTGTTGCGGGCCCGAATGACAGCGTCGAGCGTCTCCCTCTCGTGGCCCATATAGCCCTTGACAGCTTCGACCAGGTTTGGAATCAGCTCGTAGCGGCGTTTGAGCTGCACGTCGATCTGCGCGAACGCGTTCTTGAAGCGGTTCCTGGCGACTACCAGGCCGTTGTAGATGCCCATGAGCCAGACGGCGAGCAGCAGCCCGACGCCTATAAGCACGAGCAGGGTGATGATGACGGGACTCATTGGCCCTGACCCCCGACAAGAGGACTGTTGGTCTGGTTCATCGCGCGACGACTGGCGCAAGACTTGTCTTATGGAATCCTGCCGAAAAACTTGGCATTTGCCACGGACGGTCGGATAAAGACGGTACTACGGCAGTCAGCCTCACAAAGGTCCCCTGGGTGATCGACTTATTGGTTGGCGTAACGTCGATGTCAGCGTTGCCGGGGTCACGTTGACCAAGGTAGTGTCCTTCACCGCCGCTGTGCCAGTGCTGAACACCGCGGTGTTATGGTCGCACCCCGCAGCCACGCCTTTTACCAACCCGCTGTAGAATTATTGAGACTTCCTCGGTGACCAAGCGGTCTTAAAGCGCACAGCGGCCAACTCCGACCAAGTTGGCAAGAGCCGCACTGACGGAGCGCGGCGGCGGTCTATCCTGGTGCCGCCAAATCTCAAAGCGAGTTCGATTACAGTGCGCTCCTTGGGAGAAATCCTTTCGGCTGCGACCGTTTTAAGCTTCACGGCAGCTGTACCGTAACCAGCACGATCGTCCTAAGATCAGCGCCCGGGATCCCACCTGCAGCCGTCGTCGGTCCTGTGAGCGTACCAGTACCAGGCGTTATCTCGTACGCTAAAACGTTGCCAACGTCGTCAGTCACGTATACGAACTTATCCGTCGGATCGACTACAACCGACTGTGGCAAAGTTCCGGCCGGGAGCTGTACTATTGGTTCAGGCGTGGCTCCTCCGATAGCGAAACTCTCGATCCAACCCGGCCCTTGGGGGGACGGCCCCCCGATCACGTAGGCAAACTTGCCGTTCGGATCGACCGCGATAGCTCTGGGAAAAATTGGGTTCATCGTGAGCGCGGTTACGGGGCCGCTAAGCATCCCTCCAGTTCCGATCTCAAAGCTGGAGACACTACCCTGGTCGCACTGGCCAGTAGAACTATTGAAGACGCAATTCACGGTGAAAAGGTGCGCAGCCGCGGGATCCACGGTGGCCCCAAAGATGCGGTGTAATCCCGCATCGATAGGAGGTCCTATCTGGGAAAGTCCCCCCGTCGTGGTATCGACAATCGTATAACCGGCGACGCTAAACGCGGCAGCAACGTAAACCAAATCAGGGTCCACCGCCACGACCACGGTTGGGGAAAATTGACCTGGTGGGTTGAACAACACCCCGGTTGAGGTGAGCGCGCCGGAATTGATGGTGAATGCCGCAATGCTGCCGTTGGCGAAAACCGGGGCTAGTATTGAAATTCGCCACATAGGCCAAGCTCGCGCTCGGTACCAACGCGAGATTTTGGGGATTGCCGGTAGCTCCGGGGGTAGGGATTGTAGGGATGGGAGGCGGAATTAAACTGAGCGAACCGATGTTGGGCCCGCTCTGCGCGATGTTGAAGGCGGCAGCGGTGCCGGACCCAGTCTGGATTGTATAGAGGTTCTTTCCGCCCGGGTCTGCAGTGACTGAATTGATGGCAGAGATGCCAGGGTTCGAGGGCGGAAGCGGTGTCAGCGAGCCATTCTTCGTATCAACCGAAAAGATCGAGATCGTACCACTGCCGGCACCGATGTAGGCGAACTCCCCCGATGACACCATCACCGTGGTCGAGCCCGAAATCATCGTGGTCGAGCCGGGCGAAACGGGCTGTTCAGCTGTGATCGTTGCGGTCCCCGTGCTGGCCACTCCGGTCACGACTCCGGTCTCGTTGAGCGTGCTGCCGACCGTGGCAATGGCTGTATTCGAAGACGTCCAGTTCGCCGACGCCGTAATGTTCTGGAAAGTGAGGTCCGTGAAGAACCCGGTCGCGATGAGCTGTTGCGTGCCGCCTTGCTTGATAGTTGGCCCTACCGGCGTCACCACGATCTTTACCAGTGCCGCGGGGGTAACGGTGACTGTGGTCGATCCCGATTTACCGCCGAATGTCGCAGTAATCGTTGAATTTGCGGTGGGCCCTGGGTTCAGGCCTAGGACCAGCCCGCCGAAGAGTATGCCGTTTCCAACCCACGCGATATTCGGAGCACTGGAGGTCCAGGACGCCTGACCCGTCAGGTCCACCGTAGTTCCGTCGCTGAGGTTGCCGGTGGCGGTCAGCTTCACAAAGGTCCCTCTGGCGATCACAGGAGTGGCGGGCGCGACGGTAATCGATTGCAGGACCGCCGCGGTCACCGTGACCGTGGTCGAGCCCGTGACCGTGGTCGAGCCCGATACGAAGGTCGCCTCTATGTCGGCATGACTCCCGGCTTTCTGGCCGGTTACCAGCCCCTTGCTGCCTGCGAGGTTGCTCACCGTCGCGACTGAGTCGTCGTCCGAGGTCCAGTCCACCTGGGTGGTGAGATCCTGGGTACTGTTGTCACTGTAGAAGCCAGCGGCGTGCAACTGCACGGTTAGCCCGTTGGCGACCGTCGCCGGATTGGGCGCAACCGCAATCGATTTGAGGACCGCCGGGGTCACCGTCACACTCGCTGTGCCTGAAATCTTATCGAGAGTTGCGGTGATGGTGGTGAATGCGGCGCTTCCGACAGCGATGGCGGTAACGAGCCCTTGGCTGCCGGTGGCGTTGCTCACCTGCGCGCTCGACTCGTTGTTCGAAGTCCAGCCCACCTCGTTGGTGCAATTCTGGGTGCTAAGGTCGCTGAACTCGCAGGTGGCGGTTAACTGCACCGTGGTGCCCTTGGCGAGAGTGGACACCTCGGGCGTCACCTCAATTGCGGTTAAGGTCGCGGCGCTCACGGTGACCGTCGCCGAACCTTGGACGCCGTTGAAAGTGGCGAAGATGGTGGTGTTCCCGACCGCCACCCCCGTGACCAGCCCCTTGGTCGGCGGGGTGTTGCTGACCTGTACGACCCCGTTATTGGCGGAGCTCCAGCTCACGGCATTCGTGCAATTCTGGGTGGTGCCATCGCTGAAGTTGCACGTCGCGGTCAACTGGGCCGTCGTCCCGTCGGCGATCGAATCAACCGGGAATGTGACGGTAATTGAGACCAGGGTCGCGGTGGTCACGGTCAGGTTTGTCGATCCGCGGATGCCGTTGAGGGTCGCGGTTATCAAGGTGCTTCCGACACTGAGGCCGGTCACCAGCCCTTGACTGCCGACGGCGTTGCTGACTTGCGCGATCGCGTTGTTGCCCGACGTCCAGCTGACCTGCGTGGTGAGATCCTGGCTCGTCTCATCGCTGTACTCGCCGGTCGCGGTCAGCTGCACCGTGGTCCCATTGGCGATCGAAGGATCTGGCAACACCACTATCGAGACCAAGGTCGCCGGGCTCACGGTGATCGTCGCCGACCCTTGCAGGCCGTTGAAAGAGCCGGTGATGGTGCCGGTTCCGACACCTACGCCCGTGACGAGTCCTTTGGTCGGTGGTGAGTTGCTGACCTCTGCGATCGCGCTATTGCTGGAGCTCCAGTTCACGACGGACGTGCAGTCCTGGGTCGTTCCATCGCTGAGGTTGCAGGTGGCGGTCAGCTGCTTCGTGGTCCCCTTGGCGATCGTACCAGCCGGCACATTAATGGTAATCGAGGTCACGGTCGCGGCGCTCACCGTGACGGTGGTCGAGCCCGAGATTCCGTAATAGGGTCGCAGTGATGGGCGTATTTCCGACACTCACGCCGGTTACCAGCCCCAGGGTGCCCGGGGACGTGCTGACGGTCGCGATGCCGCTTTTGCCCGAACTCCAGGTCACCTGGTTGGTGAGATCCTGAACGCTCCCATTGCTGAAAGTCCCCTGGGCGGCCAGTTGCACCGTGGTGCCCTTGGCGATCGCCGGTTTGACCGGTTCTACCGTTATCGAGGTCAGGGTAGCGCTAGTAACGGTGAATGGGCTGGTTCCCCGTTTCCCCTGGAACTTGACGATTACGTTTGTGGCGCCGACGCCCGCCGCGGTGGAGAGCCCCTTGGTCCCCGTCACGTTACTGACATTCGCAACCGAGGAGTCCCCAGAAACCCAGGTCGCGGACTCGGTGATATCTTTGGTCGTTTTATTCTTAAAATTGGCGGTAGCGTGTAACTGTATCTGGGTACCATGTGCGACCGACGGACTGACCGGGTCGATGGTGATGGATTGGACGTTGGATGGGGCCGGACCGCCGCTACTACCGCCGCATGCCTGCAGCAGGCTGCCCAGCAGGATCGGAATGGCGAGAATCAGCAGGAGCCGAGGAAACCGAACACGGGTGGCGTGAACGGAGGCAACTGAGCGAAACGACAACCAATCAATTCGGTGTCTTTTCGGGCACTCCACGTTCTCCCCCCGAAAGCAGAACAGCGCTCGGTCAAATTCTTCGTCAGATGGTTAGATTCGCCCTGCCTCTAGTACCACGAGATCGGGTGCTGTCCAAGCGAAGAGAGAGGCTGGGCTACAGCTTGCTTGCACGATTATACGCAAGGTATTGGAATCGCAGCGGAGTCAGCGATTTGACGCGGCTCACGCGGGAGAATCCTTACATGTTGCACACGTCGATTTGCGATTACTTTGGAATCAAATATCCGATTCTGCTGGCGGGAATGGGCGGAGTCGCAATGCACCGACTGGTCGCCGCGGTTTCCAATGCCGGCGGTCTGGGCGTGATAGGAGCGGCTTCGCTGTCCCCCGACCTGCTGCGCGCGGAAATTCGCAAGACCCGCGAACTCACCGACCAGCCCTTCGCAGTCGATCTGCTCGCTCCCATCCCCGACATGATGCGACCCCATATGCCGGTCCTTATAGAGGAGAGGGTGCGCATCTTCGTCGCCGGTCTGGCCGTGCCCAGCGAGTTCATCCAGACCATGCACGAGCACGGCATGAAAGTCGCCGTGATGTGCGGCAAGGTGCACCACGGCGAGAAGGCGCAAGCGGCCGGCGCCGACGTGGTCGTCGCGCAAGGAACCGAGGCGGGCGGTCATACCGGTGAGATTGGAATGATTTCACTGGTGCCGCAGATGCTCCGGGCGGTCAAACTACCCGTGTTGGCGGCCGGTGGTATCGCGCACGGGAGCCAGATCGCGGCCGCATTAATGCTCGGCGCACAGGGCGTGGTTATCGGCACCCGCTTTATCGCAACGCCCGAAGCCCAGGCCGCGCCGGCGTATCGCGAATCGATCGTGAAGGCGCGTGATGATTCCACCATGCGGACCCGCTGTTATACGGGCAAGCCGTGCCGGGTCGTTCGCACGCAATATGCACTGGAATGGGAAAAGGACCCGTCGAAGATTCAGCCGTTCCCGATGCAGGGACAGGTTTCGCGGCGCAACGGCGTAATGGGCTACATGGGACTGGACGGCGAAGACGCGGATCCGAATCGGACCTTCATGCCGACCGGACAAGGTGCGGGTCTCATCGGTGAGATCAAGCCCACCGCGCAGGTGTTCACCGACCTGTTGCGGGAAACTGAAGCCGCCCTGCGCGGCGCGCAGGGCTTGCTCGCCGACAAATCGGCGACCCAACATTCCGCCTTGCGCTAGCGCGGCTGCTCGCGACCAGATTGACGGTGCAATCCGTCCAAATTTCGGATTTGGAAT
The DNA here is from genome assembly GCA_019237115.1 of Deltaproteobacteria bacterium. Lineage (GTDB taxonomy): Bacteria > Desulfobacterota > Binatia > Binatales > Binataceae > JAFAHS01. The sequence goes on along the minus strand of JAFAHS010000534.1, from coordinate 6,715 downwards.
AATGCGCGGGACTGCCCGAAGGGACCCCTGGTGGCGTGGCCGGAAGAAGCGACGGAATCTCGGCCTCTCAAACCACTAATGATCAGGAGACCGAGGATGGGAATCACCACACGCTTGATCGATGCGGCGGAAAGAAGATTTGGCGAAAAACTCGACTACCTGCGTGATATCGCCAGCGCATCGCCCGCGGCTTTCTATAAATTCGCGCTCTTCCTTACCTTCGCCAGGCATCGCAAGGCCGCGCCACTCGATGCCTACTATCTTGCGTCGATTGGAGCGCTGCAGAGCGAGGACTGCGGTCCCTGCCTGCAGATCGCGGTGAACCAGGCGCTCGCCGAAGGTGTCAGCCCGTCGGTAATTTCGGCGGCAGTGGCGGGGGGCGCCAGCCTCGATGAGGATCGCAAGCTCTATCTCGATTTTGGTCGCGCGGTCGCGGCTAATGTGCCGGAGGCCGAGAAGTTGCGCCTTAAACTTGCCGAGAAATTGTCGCCCGCTGCGATGGTCGACCTGGCCATCGCGATCGCCGGCGCGCGCGTGTTCCCGGCGCTCAAGCGTGGGCTGGGCCACGCAAAAAGCTGCTCCCTGGTGCAGATCAGGATCCCCGGCTTGGCAGCAAAAACCGCTCGTAACACGCAATCGCAGCCGCTGGGAGAATCTGAATCAATGAAATTCGGCTGATTTCCAAGGTCTGCGGCGTACCTTGATTGCCTCCGCCGTCGTGCTTATGTTTCAATTCGCTTAGGCGCAGGCAAGGAGAGTCAAGTTCAATGGCGAATGACAAAATTGTTCATGTCACCGATGCTAGCTTCGAGCAGGAAGTGCTCAAATCACCTGAGCCCGTGCTGATCGATTTCTGGGCGCCGTGGTGCGGCCCCTGCCGCGCCATCGCACCGATCGTCGAGGACCTCGCCAACGAGTACGCGGGGCGTCTCAAGGTCGTGAAGATCAACGTCGACGACAATCCGCAAACCCCAGCGCGTTATGGCGTGCGCGGTATCCCGAATCTGCTCATCATCAAAGGTGGCCAGGTGAAGGAGCAAATTGTCGGTGCGGTACCGAAGGGACATCTGGTAAAGGCCGTCGACGGCGCTCTCACCTGATTCGGCGCTCAACCCGGCTCGTAAGTAACCAGGCTGCGGAGCACCCCTCCGCAGCTTTTTTTTTGGTGCTGCCACTCACCCTACCGCGCGGTTGGCGATGACGAATCCGCAGGCGCGCTGCCCGACGAGCGCCGGCTTGCCTCCGCAATCCAGGCCCGTATCAGGATGTCGCGGTTGCGCTGGTAGGCTTCCTTGGCTTCTTCCGGAATATACCGCACCAGCATGGCGTCGTATGCGAGCAGCATGGGCGCGGCCTCGGAGTTGCGAAGCAGGGCAGCATTGGCCGGTAACACCGTGGTCAACAACATGACCGCGAGTCCGGCCACTGCGGCGGCGATCGCGCCGCCCAGGAATCCGCCCGCCAGCCGGTCGATCCACCCAAGGCTCGCCATTCTCAGCACGCTAACGATGATGCCGCCCACGAACTGTACAGCGATGAACACCACCAGAAAGACCGCGACGTATCCCAGCACCGTGGCCAGGGTGGGATTGGTCCCAAACTGGCGGGCGATGATTGCGGCCGTTTCGGCGTAGTGCACCGAGGCGAGATAGAGCGCTGCGATCAGGGCCACGAACGAAGTGACCATCGTGAGCAGCCCGTTGCGCAAACCGTGCAGCGCGCCGAACGCCACCGCCGCCACCACCACCAAGTCGAATGCGTTCATCGCCAGCCTGAAGGGTACCTGTCGCGGACCAACTTATAAATCAGGCGTCTTAACCGAATGCTTTCCGGCAACTGCCGGCACCCCGCAATTCTCGCCCCGGCGTGGCCATGTGCTTAAATGCCGTTCATGCCAACGGTTTACATCGAGGATCTGGCACACCATCTGGGCGAGGAAGTCACCCTGCGCGGATGGCTTTACAACAAGCGTTCGAGTGGCAAGCTCCATTTTCTGCTGGTGCGCGACGGGACCGGCATCTGCCAGTGTGTCGCCTCGAAAGCTGACCTGGGCGAGGAAGCCTTTGCTGCGGCCGATCACATGGGACAGGAAACCTCGCTGGAGGTCGTCGGCGTCGCGCGGGCCGACCAGCGTGCGCCGGGCGGAATCGAATTGACCGCCAAGCACGTGATCCAGGTCGCGCCCTCGAGCGACTATCCGATCACGCCCAAGGAGCACGGGGTTGCGTTCCTGCTCGACCAGCGCCACCTATGGGTGCGCTCCTCCCGCCAGCACGCGGTGCTGCGAATCCGCAGCGAAGTGGTACAGGCCTGCCGCGACTTCTTTCACGAGCGCGGATTCGTGCTCTTCGATGCGCCTATTCTGACCCCCACCTCGTGCGAAGGCACCAGCAACCTGTTCGAGCTCGACTACTTCGGCGAGCGCAAAGCCTATCTGACCCAGAGCGGACAGCTCTACGCTGAGGCGGGGGCACTGGCCTTTGGCAAGGTCTACTGCTTCGGCCCCACGTTTCGCGCCGAAAAATCCAAGACCCGGCGCCATCTGACGGAATTCTGGATGGTGGAGCCGGAGGTCGCATACTTCGATCTCGACGACGACATGCGGTTGGCCGAGGACTTCGTTTCTTACATCGTCCGGCGGGTACTTGAGCGGCGCAGTACCGAGCTCAAGACCCTGGAGCGCGACGCTTCCAAACTTGAGCCCGCCGCGAAAACTCCCTATCCGCGCATCACCTACGATGAGGCCATCGAGCGACTTGGCAAGAGGGGTACCACGGTCAAATGGGGTGAGGATTTCGGCGGCGATGAAGAGACCATTTTATCGAGCGAGTTCGACCGCCCGGTGCTGGTTCATCGCTATCCGACCCAGTGCAAGGCGTTTTACATGAAGCAGGATCCCGCGCGGTCCGAGGTCGCGCTATGCGTCGACATGCTGGCGCCCGAAGGACACGGCGAGATCATCGGCGGCGGACAGCGCGAGGACGACTTTGAAACGCTGAAGAGCAAGATTGTGGCGCACGGCCTGCCGCTCGCTCCGTTCGAATGGTACCTCGATCTGCGCCGCTACGGCTCGGTGCCACACGCCGGGTTCGGGATGGGCATAGAGCGGATGACCGGATGGCTGTGCGGCATCCACCACATCCGCGAATGCATCCCGTTCCCCAGGATGATGGAAAGAATCGAACCCTAGATGCCCGGCCGTTGGTCGATTGGACAGGACCAGGCGAGGGTACAGGCAACCCGCGTCACGCGGCGTAACGTGCCGGTGGGCTCCACGGAGTTGCCAGCGCATCGTACTGTGCGATCAGGTCCTCCACATCGGGGCGATTCGCGGTGCGGCGAATCATGTCGCGGAGCTGTGCGATGCGCTCGGTCTGCCGCTGGTGAGTCATCGCGCGCAAGGTGCGGTCCATGAGCGCGGCCACAACTTCCCGGCCCGAGTACTCGCGGCCGTCCGCAGCGTAGAGCGTGCGCGCCGTGATTTCGGACAGTGCAGTGCGAAGGTACTCGACGTGGGGCGCTTCGTCGGAGCGAATGTAGCGCACCAGGTTGGTTGCCTCCCTGGGCGCATCGGAAACCGCCGGGTCCGACAGCACTTCTTCGGCCCAGGCGAAAGTAGAGCGCGCGAACACCTCGATCGCGAGCACGTTCACCATGAAGCGGACCAGCCGCTCGACCTGCGGACCCAATGCTGGAAATAGCGGGGCAGGTTCCTGCCCGCGCCGCGCCATGATTCCGGTGAAAATTTCCGGCGAGATGATCGGATTCGAGAACGCCGCGTCACGCGCCGCATTCCACATCTGCCGATGGCCACCCTCCTGTTCCCATCCGGCCTCGTCGCGCGCATGCGCCTCGAACAGACCGCGCGACAGATGCTCCAGGGCGGTGCCAGTGACCGGTTCGCGCACAAAGGACTTGAGCGGAGGCACCGGCAACTCCCTGATCATCGCGCCGAAACCCTCGACGATCGCTATTTCCGTGAGTATGCGAATGACCGGCTCGCGCACCCCGTGGCGAATCAGAAATTTGGCCTGCGCGGCACCGATGGAATGAGGCGGGATGACATCCTCGGGGATCTCCACCAGCGGCAGTGGCGAAGTCGCTAGATGCTGCCGCTGCCAGGCTTGCACTGCTGGCACGCGCCACAGGGTGCGGGGCGAATGGTAAGCACCATCGGCACCGAACCCGCCGTGGCAGCGCACACCGCCTACGACAAGAGGTTCGGTGACCGGAACGTTGGCAAGTAACTCCTCGGCGCCGAACGAAAGTCGCGATTCATGCAGCATGACGGTCTCCAATCCCTTCCCTAACATACGTTAGGGCTGAGAACCGAGTCAAACCGTTGCGGAGTAGGAAACATTTCACCTCCATGAATGGAGGCTGAGTTGGAACCTTCGAGAGGACTCCTTGGTCACCGACCAAGGGTGAGCAGACAACCCTTGTGAGGGAAAAGACCGCGTGTAACTTGAGCGGAGCGACTTCCTCGAAACGACGACCAGCGAATACGGTGTCTTTTCGGACACTCCATGTCTCCCCCCGAGATAGATCAGTGCGCAGTAGAATTTTGCGTCTGGTGGTTGATCTCGCCTTGGCTCCAATAACACCATACGAGATTTTGGCCAAACCGACCTGCCCCCGCAGACATCAGGAGTTCACCTTTTCTCGCCCATGATCGGAAATCCCGAAGGGTTAGCGCACGGACTTCGAGAACAAATCTTTCCGCAGTCGCAGCTTGGGTGTGACGACTCCTGACAGTGGCGCCAGCGGAACTTGCAACGATTGGGGGACGCCTTGCCGGCGCGGCACTCGGTCGTAAACAGCAAGCCTCGATTGGACAAATGGTTGGTCCCCTCAGCCACGGCAAAAGTTCGCTTGATCCCCTGTGATTTTTCGATGCACCGGGGGCGCTTCGCATTTGAAATTTAGGTGCTCGCTCGTCTGCTTGGGAAAACGAGCTTCTCGATGTCGCTCATTAACATGTCCATAACGTTCCGCTAATGAGCTTGCCTGACCCGCCCAAGTAAACCGTATTGCGAACGTGCTTGCCTGCGAACGGGCGGAGTACGCTTCTCCTTTTTTCAAAAACGCCCGGCAGCCAGCGCATTTCCTGGACGTCCGGGAGGAGACGGATATGGAAAGCGGGAACCCACGTCGTGAGCAACACGCTTGGAAATTGTTGCAGCGTTCGCTCGCGATCGCGCCCAGGGGTGGCACTTTCGTAATATAACGGTACATCAACAATCCGGAACAACCGGGCCGGGGCGCCGGTCCTGGTCCGGAATGCGGCTGCAGGTTGAATTCCGAGAGCACCGCGAGCGGGAAAACCCTTTCCATCTAAGAAACTTGAATTCAAGCGGAGAGACTCATGGCGCTTAGTGCTAGTTCGATTCTGCCACGCAACATACTCGCGCTCGTCAGGCGCGAAGATAGTCACATCCAGGTCTCCTCCAAACTCGTTCGTTTCGCTGCGCTGCCCGCGCAAGAAGTGCTGGCGGAACTGGAGACCACGCCGCAGGGTCTCCCAGAAGAGACGGCCGAGCAGCGCCTGGAAGAGTACGGGCCGAACGTGGTGGCCTCTGACGAGCGCTTCACCCGCCTGAGACTCTTCATAAGGTCATGCCTGAACCCGCTGGTCATCCTGTTGGCGGTGCTGGCAACCATCTCATTTGTGACCGCGCAGGACACTTCCGACTACGTCGGCGGAGTGCTGATGGTCCTGATGATTGTACTGGGAGTGTCGTTGCGGTTCATCCAGGAAAGCCGGGCCGACACCGCGGCAGCGAAGCTGAAGGCGATGATTCGGGTTACCGCGACGGTGGTACGGAGTGGAGCCCCGCGGGAGATTCCGCTGGCCGACCTGGTCCCCGGAGACATTGTCAATCTGGCAGCGGGCGACATGATTCCCGGCGATGTTCGGCTGCTTACCTGTAAAGATCTGTTCTTGACCCAGGCCAGTCTCACCGGTGAGTCATTTCCGGTCGAGAAGTTTGACGCGCCAGAACCGGCCGGGAACAAGATGCCGCTGGAGCTGGCGTGCGTCTGCTTCCTCGGCACCAGCGTGGAGAGCGGCTCTGCGACGGCGGTGGTGGTCGAGACCGGCCTCAACACCTACCTCGGCAAGATGGCCAGCTCCATAACCACCCAGCCCGCCGCCACCGCGTTCGACAAAGGGGTGTCCGACTTCACCTGGCTGATGCTCGAGTTCATGGCAGTCATGGTGCCACTGGTGTTCTTGATCAATGGTCTGAGCAAGCACGACTGGGGCCAGGCCTTTCTTTTCGCACTCGCGATAGCGGTAGGGCTTACGCCCGAGATGCTCCCCATGATCGTGAGCGTGTGTCTGTCCAAAGGCGCACTGCTGATGTCGCGCGAGAAAGTCATCGTCAAGCGACTCAATTCCATCCAGAACCTCGGCGCGATGGATGTCCTGTGCACCGACAAGACCGGCACCCTTACGATGGATCGGGTAATTCTGGAGAACCATTGTGATGTTGCCCTGAATAAGGATGAAGAGGTCCTGGAACTTGCGTTCCTTAATAGTCACTTTCAGACCGGGCTCAAGAACGTCTTGGACCGGGCGGTTCTCAAGCATCAGGAGCTGCACCAGGAGCTCTCAACCAGCCAGTATTCCAAGGTCGACGAGCTTCCCTTCGATTTCAGCCGCAAGATGATGTCGGTCATCGTTGCGACGCCGGAGGGAAAACATCGCCTGATC
>JAFAHS010000496.1 GCA_019237115.1 Deltaproteobacteria bacterium | reverse complement strand
AGAAACGATGCGACTTGGACTGTACGAAAGTCTGCTTGGGGCGGGAGCGCATCATCTGGGCGAGCACGTCGGATTCGGTGATGACGTGGACGAAGCGACCGCGCGCGACCATGCGCTCAAGTTCGCGGCGTTGGAAGAGGCAGGATTCAGGCCGCCGCTTTGTATGCGTCATCCCGACATGTGCGACCTGCTCGACGCCACCGCGGTTGAATCCGGAGCCACGGTTCTCCGCAACGTCAGCGAGGTGACGGTGGTGCCGGGCAACCCTCCCCAAGTGAACTTCCGGCACGAGGGTCGCGCGCAGCAACTGAAACCGAGGCTGGTCGTCGGAGCGGACGGCCGCAATTCGGTGGTACGCGGACAGGCCGGAATTCAGCTCCATCGGGATCCAACTCACCATCTGATGACCGGAATGCTGGTGGACGGCATCGACGGGTGGCCCTCATCGGTGGAAACTATCGGTACCGAAAATGACATCAATTTTCTGGTGTTCCCGCAGTCCGCGACTCGAGCTCGGCTTTACATCTGCTACGGCCTCGACCAGCCGCGGCGCTTCGCGGGTGTTGACCGGCAGGGGCGATTTCTTGAGGCCTTTCGTCTGAAAACACTTCCGGGCAGTGAATTTCTGGTCGGCGGAACGCCGGCAGGACCCTGCAACTCCTACCCCAACGAAGATAGCTGGACCGATTCGCCACACGCGCCTGGGGTGGTGCTGATTGGTGATGCTGCCGGACACAATGATCCGATCATCGGGCAGGGATTGTCGATCACCTATCGCGATGCCCGCCTGGTCCGCGACCTGATGCTGGACAAGCGCGAATGGACGCCGGACTCGTTTCGCCCCTATGCGGAAGAACGACGTGAGCGGATGCGCCGCTTGCGGGTTACCGCCGCTGCCTTGTCGATTTTGCAGGCCGAGTTCGGCCCGCGTGCACAACAGCGTCGCATCAAGGTCCGCGAAGAAGTCGAGCGCGGCAATTTCATCAATCCAACGCCCGCGGCCTTCCTGGGACCCGAAAAATTACCGCCCGAAGCTTTCGAAGAGCAGGCTCTGCTTCGCCTGCGTGCTCTGTAGCTCCGCGCTCGGTTTGCAAGGCATAAGCTAGGCGAGACAGCGGATTGGGGGAAACGCAGCGCTAGCGCGCCGCCAGCGCGTCGTTCAGCGCGCTGCGCATCGACACGATGGCGTCGGCCGCCGCCTGCGGGGGTTTCTTGCCGGGCGCTTTCAGGTAGGCGTACATCACGCTGCGGCTGGCGCTGACAATCGCTCCGAGTCCGTCGGCTCTGGCCGCCGCGACGGCATCGCTCGCAGCTCCGCCCTGCGCCCCGTAACCGGGAACCAGGATGGTTGCATGCGGCAGGAGTTCCCGCGCCCGCTTTAAATCCGCAGGGTAGGTGGCGCCCACCACCGCGCCCACCGAACTCAGGCCGGAGGTTCCGACGAAATCACCGCCCCATCCTTCGACCCGCTCCGCGATCTTCTCCCACAACCTCCGATCCGGGGAAGGCAGATCCTGAAATTCGCCGGAGGCCGGATTCGAGGTTTTTACCAGAATGAATACGCCGCGTCCCTTCGGGACCTTGGCGATAAACGGCATGGTCGCGTCGGCGCCCTGATAGGGATTTACCGTGACCGCATCGCTGGCGAAGTCTCCATCGCCGAGAAAAGCTTCGGCATAAGCGGCCGAAGTCGAGCCGATGTCACCACGCTTGGCGTCCGCGATGGTAAGCAACCCGAGGCGTCGCGCGGTGCGCAGCGCTTCCGCGAAGGCCTGCATTCCGTCCACCCCGCGCGCCTCGAAAAACGCCAGCTGCGGCTTGATCGCGACAATCCAGGGTGCGCAGGCCTCGATAGTCTCGCAGCAAAACTGGGTAAGCGTATAGCCGGCGGGAATGCCGGGTGTGGTGGGAGTGTCGAGCTGCGGGTCAACGCCAAGGATCGCCACCGAATGCTTTTGGCGCGAGGCGTCGGCCAGCCGGTCAGCGAAATACATCGGGGAGCATCATCGCATATCGTCGAGTGACACGCAGCAGGCCGTTGCGTTTCGCTCATCCGCTTGCGCATTCTTGGGCTTAAGGCCGGACGGCAAAGCCCGCTGCGGTTGCGAGGGATTCACGATGAGCCGAATAACGATCGCTACCAAACTGCGCCTGGTGTCGGCGATTGCACCGCTGGTGTTGTTAATCGCCACACCCATTCTCGCAGGCGGCTTTTATCTGTTCGGGCTTATGCCCGCGCTGCTCCAGGAAAATCAGTACGCGATTCTGCGCGCTGCCGACGGTCTGGAGTCGGCCCTCTACAAGATGGATTGGGGCAGGACCCAGCCCGATGGCCTGGAAATCATCAAGGGGCAGGAGCGTCGCTTCGTCGGATTCGTGGACTCGGCCCGCTCCCACGCCAGCACGCGCGACCAGCTCGACAAGATCGAGCAAATCGCGCAGACCGCGAATCCGATTTTTGACCAGCTGCGCCAGGCCAGCCCCGGCGACGACAGCGTCGAACCCAGGCTGCGCAACCTGCAGGGCCTGATCGCGGACTTGAACGCGGCCAACGACGGCGCGATGACGGAGGTGATTGAGCGTGCCGAGTCGCGCTCGCACATATTCATCACGATCACGCTGGTGGCCGGGCTGCTGGTGCCGTGGGCGGTATTCTTTCTCCTGTATAGGCAGGCGGGCCAAGTTGGCGGCGCGTTGCGCGCAATCCGAAGTTGCTTCGAAAAACTGCCGCAAGGGGCCGGACAGTCGATCGAGTTAAAGGAGATTGACGAAAAACTGACCGAGCTGGGATTTCCGAAACCGAATCCGATGTTCGCCGAGTGACCGCTCCTCTATCGTCGATGTCCGCTGAGCTTTCAGCGGATGTCGGCGGCCTTACACGTGAGCCGCAAGCGCACTGCGGGATTATGGGCTCCGTCCGAATCAGGCTACCCCGGTTTTGGACAAGCCGGTCCGAGGTATCGCCACATCGTGCGACGCGTTCCATCGAAACGCGTGACTTTGCCGAGTAGCCACTGACCGTTGGGCGAGATGTGAAGGTCAACAGTTACCGGGCGTCGCGCCTTGGGAAAGTCAATCTGGACGTGGTTGCCGTCGACCGTGCCCTCACCCTGAGAAATCACCTCGCCGGTCGCCGGGTCATAGTTGGTGACCTGGAACTTGCTGCCAGTCTGACTGATCAGGTGGCAGGCGCCCATTCCTTGGTCGCGCCACGCGCCAGCGATGCTTTCCGATTGATTGTTATCGATGGCGGTAGGGGTGTTCGCCGCACCCGGGGTTTCCAAATGCGACAAGTTCCGATCTTCCGCACCCAGGTGTGAAGCTGTGGGTTCTGCAAGCGCAACTTCAGCCGGCGGCGGTTTCGCATGCCGCCGCTGGTGAAGATGCGGTGCGGCCGCGACCAGCGACGGCTTCGCAGAGGGCGCCGCTTCGACTGGCGCTACGACCGGTGCCACAGTCGCTTTGGTGACCAGCGGTGGTCCAGGAATCGTATTCACTGCCACCGTCTTCGGGGCGTTATGACTCGAGATCAGACCGAACTGGCTCAGGATTCCTATGATCGCTGCAATCACCGTGGCGACTGCGGCGACGCCGCTCAGAACTCCGGACGCCCGGCCACCTAACCCCTTGAGGTTGAAGGCCATCGAGTCTCCATTTGACAGACATCCACTCGAGGTTCAACCGATGGCCCCGGGCGTACCGGGTGGCGCGAACCGTCTACGAGAAGGCCGGCATTATCTCCTTGGCGAAGAGCTCTGCCATGTCCGGCATAATGAAGTTGAGGAAGAAGTAGGTCATCCCGAAATTCTCAATCCGCCAGGTTAGTTCGCGCTTGACCTCATCGGTCGTGCCGAGCAGCACCTGCGGCGAATTACGGGCGAGCTCCACATCTTTGACGCCGAATGACTGTGCGGTCGCATTGACCATCGCGTCGGCCGTGCTCTTGTCTTTTGCGGTCAGGACGATGCTCATCGCAGACAGCTCGACCGCGTCTGTGCGGCCCGCGCTCTGGGCAAAGCCGCGCACCATTTCCAGGCGCCGCTTCACTTCGGTCTTGTCAAACTTGAGCGCGCTTTGGATGTCGACGAATCCTTCCAGTACCGGAGGATTGAGATTCAGGATGTCGGCTTC
>JAFAHS010000337.1 GCA_019237115.1 Deltaproteobacteria bacterium | reverse complement strand
CTTGACGATCTGCAGTGGCTCGATGGAGCCACGCTGAAGCTTTTGGGAAATCTCGTCATTCAACCTGACGTCCAACACCTTCTGGTCATTGGCGCATACCGGGACAACGACCTTGACCCGTCGCATCCGCTGACACGGACGCTGGATTCCTTCCGTCGAGCCGGAGCAATCGTCAACGAGATTGCGCTCAAGCCGCTCTCGTTCAAAGATGTGAGCCAGTTTCTCGCTGACGCTCTCCGTTGCCAGCGGGCGCGCGTTAGATCGCTCGCGCGGCTCGTGTATCAGAAAACTGCCGGCAACCCGTTCTTTGCTATTCAGTTTCTGACGGTCCTGGCCGAGGAGCGCCTGGTATATTTCGAGCCCCGGGAGGCGGCCTGGAATTGGAATTTGGCGGAGATCCAAACCCGAGGTTTCACCGATAACGTCGTGGACCTCATGATCAGGAAACTGAAACGGCTGCCGGCTCCGACCCAGGAAGCGCTCAAACTACTCGCGTGTCTTGGAGCGAACACGGAGATCGCCATCCTGGCGCTTGCCAGTGCAGGATCCGAGGAAGAGATCCATTCGGTTCTGTGGGAGGCGGTGCGGGCAGGACTGGTTCTCAGGCTGACCGATTCGTATAAGTTCCTGCATGACCGCGTCCGGGAAGCGGCCTATTTGCTCATCCCGCAGGAGTCGCGGGCTGAGGTCCATCTGCGCATTGGCCGCTTGCTGATGGCAAAAATGGCCCCGAAAGAGATTGCGGAGTCGATCTTTAACGTTGTTAACCAGCTGAACTTCGGCGCGGCAATCATTTCTGACCAGGATGAGAAAGAGCGCGTAGCGAGACTAAACCTTCGTGCGGGGAGAAAGGCCAAAGCCTCGACGGCTTATGTTTCGGCCTGCATTTACCTTTCTGCCGGGATGAAGCTGATTGGCAGCCGGTGCTGGGACGATCCAAGTCAATATGATCTGGCGTTCGCCATGTGGCTCGAACGCGCGGAGTGCGAGCTACTAAGCGGAAATTTCGACGAGGCCGAGCGGTTAATTTGTCAACTGCTCCGGAGAGGCGTCTCGCGGATCGACAAGGCGGCGGCGTACCGGCTCAAGGTTGTTCTTCATCTCATAAAATCGGAAAAGCCGCAGGGCGTCGCTACAGCTCTCGAGTGCTTGCGCCTCTTCGGGATTGAGATGTCAGCGCACCCCACTCGCGAAGAGGTTCGACAGGAGTTTGAGATAGTCTGGAGAAATCTAGCCGGGCGCTCGATCGAGAGCCTGGTTGACCTGCCGCTAATGACTAACCCGGAAATGCTCGCCGCGATGCGCGTGCTCTCTTCCCTCACCGGTCCGGCGCTCTACACAGACATTAACCTCTACCACTTGCATTTCTGCAAGATGGTGAACTTGAGCCTCGCTTACGGAACGAGCGATGCCTCCACCTTTGGGTACGCGGGTTTCGGCGTTATTCTTTGCTTGCCCTTCCAGCGGTATGGCGACGGTTATCGCTTCGCGAAACTCGCGTGCGATCTCGTAGAGAAATATGGGTTCGGCGCCTATAAGGCGAAGGTCTTGCTCTCAATGGAGATGGTTGCCCTATGGAGACAGCCCATCGAGGTTGGCATCAATCTGATCCGGGCGGCCTTCCGCGCCGGCGTTGAATCGGGCGATCTTTCCTATGCCTGTTACAGCTGCATGCATCTCATCACGGACCTGCTTACAAAAGGAGCGCACCTCGATGATGTCGGGCGGGAATCTGAGATCTGCCTCGATTTCGTCCGCAAAGGAAAGTACCGGGATGCGGCCGACGTAATCCTTTGTCAGCAACAATTCATTCGCAACCTGCAGGGCCAGACTGCGAGCTTTTCCACTTTCAGTGACGCGAACTTTGACGAAGAGCGCTTTGAAGCAGGTTTGACCGAGGATCGGATGACCGTCATGGTCAGCCGCTACTGGATTCTCAAGGTTCAGGCTCGGTTCATGTCCGGCGACTACTCCACAGGTCTCGCCGCGGCTGCGAAAGCCAAGGAATTACACTGGTCTTCCGAAGCGTTTTTTCAATCGCTTGATTACCACTATTATACCGCGTTGACTATTGCGGCGGTCTATGAGACGGTAAGTCCGGACCAGCGAGCCGAACGGCTCAATACCCTCAGGGCACACCTCGACCAGCTTCGCCAGTGGGCAGACAGCTGTCCCTCGACGTTCCTCGACAAACATGGTTTGGTTGCGGCCGAGCTCGCTCGCCTGGAAGGCCGTGACCTCGACGCCATGCGCCTCTACGAAGAGGCTATCCGTG
>JAFAHS010000292.1 GCA_019237115.1 Deltaproteobacteria bacterium | reverse complement strand
TCAAAACTTGCGGAGGCGGACGCCTCTGTCGCGATGGTCTATCTAATGCATATCTGCGCCGCCGCGACGGTTGCCGCGGCCCGACCCTCAGCGCAAATCGTGCAGATTCTGAAAGAGATTGCCGGAGGCAAACACCTGTCTACCCTCGCCTTCAGCGAGTCTGGCTCGCGCAGCCACTTCTGGGCGCCGGTCTCGCGCGCGCATCGGAATAGCACGGGAGTGTCCATTACGGCAAAGAAATCCTGGGTGACGAGTGCTGGTTGCGCTCAGAGTTACGTGATCTCGACGCTTGCACCCGAAGGGTCGGGCCCGACTGATTCGACCCTCTATCTTGTTCCGGCAGGTCTACGCGGGCTTTCTGTCGAGGGCTCCTGGGACGGTTTCGGCCTTCGAGCAAATGCCTCCGCTCCAATGACGCTCAATGACTGCGAAATAACCTCCGAGTTCCAGCTCACCGATGACGGCAAAGGTTTCCAAACTATGTTGGACGTTGTGCTCCCCCTGTTCAACCTTGGGACAGCGGCCGTGGCGCTTGGTCTATGTCGCGCGGCTATCGCAGCAACCGTGGCACATCTCAAGACCGCTCGATTCGAGCACCTTGGCCAAAGCCTCGGAGAAAGCTTACCGACTTTGCGGGCGCAGCTCGCAACGATGCAGATTGACACCGATGGCCTCTCGACGCGTATTGACGACCTGGTCGGCCACCTCGAGCGGCCTCGGGACACGACGCTCCTAAGCGTACTGGAGACCAAGGCCGCTGCAGGAGATATCGCCATTGGTGTTACTTCGACAGCAATGCGGCTATGTGGTGGTTCGGCGTTTTCTAAGAACATGGTCATCGAGCGACTATTCCGTGATGCCCATGCTGGCTCGGTGATGGCGCCAACGGGGGACGTCCTGCGCGAATTCATCGCGAAGGCCATGCTCGGAATACCGCTCTTTTGACCACATTTGCTATGGATCAATCGGAACGCGTGGCCTGGCAATCACGATTGGCCGGGTGATCGCCATCAGCTGTGACGCCGTGTAACGAGGAGGCAACTATGAGCCGAACAATTTGGATAGGTGCCGTTGCATACGACCCTAAGGTAGTCACGATCTGGGAAGGCATGCGGCGGTACTTTCACGAGGAGGCACGTTTGCCGGTTGAAGTCGTTCTGTTTCAGAATTACGAGGCGCAAGTAGGCGCACTTCTTGCCGGATCAGACGATCCGGCGCCGCGCGTCGACATCGCCTGGAATACGAACCTTGCGTATCTGCAAGCCGAAGCGTGGAGCAACCATCTTTGTCGGCCGATCGGTATGCGCGATACCGATATTGGCTGGACGACCAAGATTGTCGCGGTCAGCGGCGGTCCGGTTGCTGCGCTGGCCGACCTTAAAGATCGCACCTTGGCCCTTGGTAGCCGCGACAGCGGGCATGCCGCGATCCTCCCGGTTCATTTTCTGGAGCGCGAAGGTTTGGCCGAAGGACGGCAATACCGCTCGCTCCGGTTTAACAGTGACGTCGGCAAGCACGGCGATACCGGCACGAGTGAGGCCGAAGTCGTTCGCGCGGTCCTAGATGGCCGTGCGGATGCCGGCGCAATCGGTGGCCCGTTCTGGAGAGCGTTGCAGACTCAGCATCTGGTACCGGAGGGCGCGCTGACCGAGATCTGGACGTCTCCGCCCTACAATCATTGCATGTTCACAGCTCGACCCGACCTCGACCCATCATTGGACAAACTGTTCGCCCAAGCCCTGTCCGCGATGAGCTACGATAATCCGAGCCACCGTGTCATCCTTGATGCCGAAGGTCTCCACCGATGGGAACCGCCGCACCTCGATGGATACAATTCCCTGCGACAAGCGGCTTCCCGACAGGGTTTCTTCGACCGCTAGGCGCAATTAAAGATGGTCGCCAACCGGCGCCGATGTGTGGTTTCGCGCTCGAAAGCGCGCCGTACAGCAGTGAAGGCCTCGGCTAGCGGAAAGATGACGGACGTGACCAGCAGATCGCGGTCCTCGGCTCCCACCGGATGCCAGTAGACACCCTCAGCAGTGATGGTGACCTCAGGCACCAAATCGGCGCGTGCAAGCGCCACGCCCTCCTTCGCGAAACCTCGCTGCGCAATTCGCCGTATCACCCGATCCCGCTCGTTGATTTCCTGAGTATCGAGGAAGCAACGGAATTCCTCAGCCTCGTCTTCGCTGGAGACAGTCGCAGCGATCCGCACTCGGAACCCTTCCGCGCGAGCCAGTTCAATCGCCTGCCACGCGCGTTGCCAGGAACCCTTTCCACGATGGCGATCATGTCGCTCAGGCGTGGGACTGTCGAGACTGATCTGCAGCGTCAACCGGTCGCGAGACAATGAACGGAGTGTGTGGAGCCGCCGCCCGGCTAGCGGCGCGCCGTTCGTAAGAACTGTCGTTGGCGCGGTAGCGGTGCACGCAGCGAGGATCTCACCGATGTCTGCGAGCAAAAACGGTTCACCGCCGGTCACAAACATTTCGCTCACGCCGAGTTCGGCTGCTTCCGTAGCGATTCGCTGTATGCGTGCAAGGCCCAGCTCTCGCCGTGGTGCTTTAGGCGAGGAACGTACACAACAATAGTCGCAATGGAGGTTACAGTCGAAATTCGTGTAGAGCCAAAGCCGCGAACCGATAGGGCGATCGGCCTCGGCATCCGACGGCGCCTCTCCATACCGGATCACCCACCGCGTTCGTCCCGACTCGACAGTTTTATCGATTAGGCTGTTGTGCGTAAAGCGGCACCAGGTTTCGAGGTCAGCGCCTAGACTTCCTTCAGAACCGATGACCGCCAGCAGATCGCCTGGATGGCATTGGCGCAGCGCACCGATCAACTCCGGCAGCAGGCCGTCAGCAAACGATTTAACACCAGCGTCGACCTCGATTTTTACTATGGTCCGCATACCTGTGGATTCCGACCAATCGGCCTTTCACCTCCGCTCTGTTCCTGAGGATTCTGCTGCCTGAGCATACAGACTAACCGAATAATCTCCGCGGTTGCCGGCAAAATCAAATCCCGGCTGCAATACCAGTGCACCAAATCAGCGCAACCTACGACAACAGCCGGACCAACCGGCCCCAGAAGCCCCGGTTGGAGGACCGCTCGTCGTGACGTTGCAGCAGGAGAGCGTCCAATCCCAAGCTGCGTCCCGGCCGTTGAACCAGAAACATTATCTGGATAACGATCAGGAAGAAATACGTCCAAGGCCATTCTGACGGCGCACGATAAAGGCCCAGCCAAAGATTGATCGCCATCAGCGTTCCGAGGAACGCCCCTAGTCGGCTGAATATCCCAATGATCAGCGTCACGGCGATCAGCACCTCTGAGACGTAGACCTGTGGAGCAAAAAAGTGAAAGTGCGCAAGCACGACATCTCTTGCGAATTGTCGTTGCAGTCCCGTACTTGCCCACTTTTCCATTTCCTCGACCCAGTATCGCAGCCCACCGTAATCCGGAGGGATTTTCCATAAAGATTGTTCCCACCACATCGCGCCAATAAAAAATCGGGCGAGCCAGTTCCACAGATGCAACGCTGA
>JAFAHS010000162.1 GCA_019237115.1 Deltaproteobacteria bacterium | reverse complement strand
GGTGATAACGGGCCCGAGCCCTCGAGACGTTCGATCGCGAGCTTCAGATTCTGGCGCTCTCCGAATAGTGCGACAAAGGCGCGGCGCAGTGCCGAGATAGCCTCTCTTTTGATTCCGGCGCGACGCAGTCCGATCGAATTGATGGCCCGCAGCGTATGGTCGCCGTCAACGATGCAGAACGGGGGAATGTCACGGCTCATTCTGCATCCGCCACGGGTTAGGGCGAGCCGGCCGATGCGGGTGAATTGATGGACCACACAATTACCCGATACCAGCGCGCGATCGCCGACTTCGACCCATCCCGCGAGCAACGTGCCGCCGCCCACGATGATTCGATTGCCCAGTCGGCAGTCGTGCGCGATATGGGCGTTGTGCATGACGAAGTTGTCGTCGCCGACGACGGTTATTTCGCCCTGCTCACAGCCACGATGAACGGTGGAACCTTCGCGAAACACGTTACGATCGCCGATTCTCACCTTGCGCGGCGAGCCGGTGTACGCGAGGTCCTGCGGTTCATCACCGATGACCGCGGTCGGATGAATCACGTTGTCGGCGCCGATCTCGGTATCGCCGAGAATCGTAACGTGACCGATAAGCCGCGTGCGCGCGCCGATTTTGATCCTGCCTTCGAGCAGACAGAAAGGTCCAACCTCGACACCCGCCGCGAGCTCCACCTGGGCGCCGACGACCGACGACGAATGGATGCGGGGCGCGGCGTTGGTGGGGCTGGTCACCTGGCGATGGTTTCCTGGCGAAGGAATCGGGATTTAAATGAGCTCGTCGGTCAAAAAGCTGCCGGGCATTGCTGACCGGCGCGAAGCTGCGGCGAGCTGACCCAAATCCTCCACTTCGAAATGACGCAACCGGTCACCCGTGCTTAATGAAGGAACTTCGACTTTCTGCGATCGTCGGGATGTTCCTTGTCATCGACCTTTCCGCCTGCCACGCGGTAGTCGCCGCTGGCCCAGGTGCCCAGGTCGACCAGGCGGCAGCGCTCGGAGCAGAAAGGACGGAATCGATTGTTCTTGGAGATGTCCGTCGGCTTTTTGCAGAGTGGACACCGCATACCTTTCGAAACCTGCCAGATAGATGCCCCGCGTGCAACGAGACCCTCGCAATGAATCACGGGCTTAAGCGCGCATAGTGTTCATCTCGCTACATGGTGCTGGATGGAAAAGCCTGGAGCAGCACCCCATCCTTGGTGATCTTGACGCACTGAACCGCGTTGCGTGCGAAGTCAGGATCGCAGAGCGGAGCGTCCAGACCGGGACACCGATAGAGGCTGGGCTCCAGAGTTTCGCATTTGGCCAGGTCGAACTGTGCGATCGCGGCCTTTTGCGCTGAGGTTTCCGGGGGCGGCGCGGCCCTCGAGCACGCCAAAACACCGGCGAGCGCGGCGGCCACGGCAACTGCGCATAGCCCTCGCTGGAAATTGCGAGCACTCGCGAGCATCGACCTCATCTGCCTCAAAGGCAGCAATCGATCAAGCACCGAAATGTGGGACGCGGATCAGAAGATCTGACTGCTGCCCCTGCAGCGGTTGGAGCCGCCGGCGTGACGGAATGTCGCAGTCCGGTAGTCGTAGACGAACCATTTGAAGTCGCAATACTGACTGTTCGGCGCAAGCCCCTTGTAGTCCATCCGCACGTCGACTCGAAGTCGCGATTTCCCGGTCATCACATTCTTGTACGAGTCGGCGGTCAAATAACGATAGAAGAAATGATCGACGTCAGGAGCGATGCCACCCGTTTCGTGCTCATCCATCGCGCCGGGAAATGGATCGGGCGCGGGCTTTCCATCGATCCAGGCGTCAACGGTTACCAAGCCATCGACGGCCGGGATGCGTCCGAAGTTCTTGTAGACCACCGTCAGCCGTGGGGTGGCGGAATCAGTCGCCTCGAACTCCAGTTTGGCGACTCCCATGAAGGGACGGTCCGCGATGGCGAACACCAGGCTGGTCACCTGGGCGGTCCGCCAGGTGGCAAACGCGCTGAAGCCGGTCGCAATAACCATCAGTCAACGCGAGAAGGTCCGTAAGCCCAAGCGCCCGCGAGACCCGCCGCTCCTCGGCGTCCCGCCAGCGTCGCTCGCGCTCCAGCTCCTTGCGGAGCAGGCCCCCTTCCTGGTCGGGGTCCTCGCTTCCTCTCTTGAGCCGCTGCTCGGCCACCGAGTCCCCCCTTGCCGGTCGCGCTCCGGCACGGATTCAGTTTAACGAGAGTCGGGCGCAATCAACCATAGCACGCTGAGCGGCGGCAGCTCGATTGCGATGGAGTCACGGAAGCGCCGATGGGGAACGGGCTGCGACTGAACCCCGCCCAGGTTTCCGCGATTGCCGCCGCCGTACGATGCGCCATCAGTGTTGAGGATCTCGCGGTACCATCCGGGCCTCGGCACACCTACCCGAAAACCTCTGCGCAGGACCGGCGAGAAATTACCGACGCAGACAACCGTACGACCGCTGGCGGGGGCGTGGCGCAGAAAGGCAACCATGTTGTCGTCGGCCGCGTCCGCATCGATCCATTCGAACCCGGGCGGCTCGACATCGGCTTCCCAGAGGGCCGGTTCTTCGCGATAGAGGCGGTTTAGGTCTCCAACCAGCGCACGAAGCCCGCGATGCGACCCGTACTCGAGCAAATGCCAATCGAGGCTGGAGTCGTGATCCCATTCACGCCATTGCCCGATTTCGCCACCCATGAAGAGATGTTTCTTGCCCGGACGTGCCCACATGTAGCCATAAAGCGCCCGCAGATTGGCGAATTGCTGATCCATCGTGCCGGGCATCTTTGCCAGCATCGCGCGCTTGCCGTGCACGACTTCGTCGTGCGATAGCGGCAACACGAAATTCTCGCTCCAGGCATACAGCAGGCCGAAACTCAGGTTGCGATGGTGCCACCGGCGAAAGACGGGATCGAGGGCAAAATACTCAAGCGTGTCGTGCATCCAGCCCATGTCCCACTTGAGGCCGAAGCCCAGGCCGCCCATGAAGGTGGGCCGGCTGACTCCCGACCATGAGGTGGACTCCTCGGCGACCATCAGGATGCCGGGGTTCTGCGCGTAGACCTGCTCGTTCAGCGCCCGCAGAAAAGCGATCGCTTCCAGGTTCTCGCGGCCACCGTAGGCGTTGGGGATCCATTCGCCGGCCCGGCGAGCGTAGTCGCGATAGATCATGGACGCGACCGCATCGACCCGCAGTCCGTCGGCGTGAAATTCCCCCAGCCAATAGAGCGCGCTGGCAATCAGAAAACTGCCTACTTCGTTGCGCCCGTAGTTGAAGATGTAGGTTCCCCACTCGGGGTGGTCTCCAAGCCTAGGATCCTCGTGCTCGTAGAGCGCGGTCCCGTCGAAGCGTCCCAGGCTGAATTCGTCCTTGGGGAAATGCGCCGGCACCCAGTCGAGAATCACGCCGATTCCGCGTCGGTGGAGCTCGTCGATCATGAAGCGCAGATCGTCGGGACTGCCATAGCGCGAGGTGGGGGCGAAATAGCCGCTGACCTGGTAGCCCCAGGACCCGGTGAACGGGTGCTCCATCAACGGAAGAAACTCCACGTGGGTGAAACCCATCTCCTGCACGTATTCGCCAAGCTGCACCGCAAGTTCTCGATAGGTGAGGCTGCGGTTCCCTTCTTCCGGCACGCGGCGCCAGGAGCCCGGATGCACCTCGTAAATCGACACGGGCGACTTGATCGGATCGCGGCCGGCGCGCGCCGTCATCCAGGCCTCGTCGCGAAACTGGTAGTCTGAGCGGTACACGACCGAAGCAGTGGCTGGCGGAGTCTCCATCTGCCTCGCAAACGGATCACTCTTGAGCAGCAGATTTCCACCGCGCGTGCGAATTTCAAATTTGTACAGCGCGCCGGGCTCCAAATCGGGAACGAAGAGCTCCCATATTCCGGAGCCGCCCAGCACCCGCATCAGGTGAATCCGCCCGTCCCAACGATTGAAGCTCCCAACCACACTGACGCTCACTGCGTTCGGCGCCCATACCGCAAACGCAACTCCGGGAATC
>JAFAHS010000106.1 GCA_019237115.1 Deltaproteobacteria bacterium | reverse complement strand
TTCTGTGGTTGTTACTCGGCGAGTCGCTAGCGATCGGCCTGATGGGGGGAATACTCGGATGCAGTGTCGGCTACCTGGCGCTGCGTGCATTCGCCAGCGCGTTCCCGTCCCTGGGTAGGTTGCCGCAAATGCCTCCGGAGGTGGTAGCGGAAACGCTGGTAGCGGCCGCGCTCATCGGAATTCTGAGCGCGTTGATACCGGCGCGCGCGGCGGCACGGCAAAGTATCGTGGGGACGCTGCGGGCTGTGGCCTAAGGAGGCGCAGCGCCAACGAAGGAAACCTTGGCGGTGGGGTGGGCGACCTGACCCGGTCCTTTTTCGGCCCGAAGCTTCGCGCAAGAGGAGGGAATCCGGCGGCCAGCTCCAGGATCTCAATTGCCCTTGTTCCGGGTCAAGGTGAGTTTTGCGTTGGTCCTGCGTTAGTGCTTGTTTGCGGACGCGAGCAATCCGGCCTGACGTTTGTCCTTGACCCCTAGCCTTCACCTGGCCGATCGTCAGGTACTCGGTTGAGACAAGAACAACGGCCGTTCGTCCGTGAATGTCTCAAAGGTTTCCCGTGAGAGATTTAGTTGATCGCAGCCGCGTATGGTTGTGTCCAGGTGATATTCGCGCGTGCCGCGCGCGCAGCCGTCAATAAAACCGCTTGAGTCGCTCCAACCCCCTATGATGGTACGCATGTTGAAACTGATGCTCCATCTATGGGTCGTGCTCGCGGCGCTCTTGCTGGGATCGTACGGAGCGATTCTGGCCCAAGACTACGAGTTGGCTGCGCCAGGCTCGACACCCTTCGCCACTCCGGTTGGCGGCGGCGCCACCCTTTTTCGGAACGTGCGGGTCTTTGACGGAAAGCGCCCCACGCTATCGGCCCCCGCGAGCGTACTAATCAGCGGCAACACCATCGAGCGCATTTCCACCAGCCCAATCGCCATCGATAAGAATGCCAACGTCAGAGTCATCGATGGTGGTGGGCGGGTGCTAATGCCGGGCCTGATCGACGCGCACTGGCATGCGTTCATGGCCGGGACACCCGTGATGGTCTTGATGACCGCCGACCCCTCATACCTTCAACTGTTGGCCGCACGACAAGCCGAAGCAACGCTGATGAGAGGTTTCACCACGGTGCGCGACCTTGGCGGTCCGGTATTCGGACTCAAGCGCGCCATTGACGAGGGCATCATGATTGGTCCGCGTATTTATCCCTCGGGCGCCTTCATCTCACAAACTTCCGGTCACGGAGATTTTCGCTTCTCCTTCGAGCTTCCACGGATGCCGGGAGGCCCGTTGAGCCATTCCGAGGTCATTGGCGTCGCGGCGATCGCCGATAGCCCCGACGAAGTCCGGCTACGCGCCAGAGAACAGCTGAGACAAGGCGCGAGTCAGATCAAGCTAATGGCGGGTGGCGGGGTTGCGTCCCCTTACAATCCGATCGAATCGACCCAGTTCACCGAGCCAGAGATTCGCGCCGCCGTCGAAGCAGCTGCAAATTGGGGCACCTACGTCACGGTGCACGCATATGTCCCGCGTGCGATCCAACAAGCCGTCGCCGCGGGGGTCAAATGCATCGAACATGGCCAGTTGATCGACGAGCCGACAGCCAAGTTGCTGGCGGACAAGGGCATTTGGTGGAGCCTGCAACCATTTCTGGAGCAGGACGAATTGGCGGAAATGAGCCCGGTTTCTCACCAGAAGGCGCTCCAGGTGTTTGCCGGCACCGACCGAGCCTACAAATTAGCGAAGAAGTACAACGTCAAGACAGCTTTTGGAACCGACCTTCTGTTCGATGCGAAGTTGGCCAGCCGACAAGGAGCCCGGCTCGCCGAGATGGTTCGCTGGTATACGCCCGCTGAAGCGCTCAAGATGGCCACCGCAGATAACGGCGAGTTGATGGCCCTGTCCGGGTTTATCAACCCCTATCCAGGCAGACTTGGTGTTGTCGAACAGGGTGCGCTCGCAGACCTACTGCTGGTCGATGGCAATCCACTCGAAAATATCAAGCTGGTTGAAGACCCCGACAGAAACTTTCTGATTATTATGAAGAATGGCGCTATCTACAAAGATACGCTGCCCAGGTGAGGAGTTTTTGTCACTGAGAGGGGCACCCCATGGACAACATCTCCCCGACTCTCCCCTGAGGAACAACGAGGAAGGAACAGCGAATTTGCCCCGTTATAGCGGCCCACGCCCAAGATCATCGCCCGGTGTGCAGCGGCCCTGGCCCCGGAAAATCGCGCACTTGGTTGGGTTGCGGTAACTTGGCAAGCGACCTAGAGTCCTCGCCGCCGGGTCGAAATGCGCGATTAGTTCGGAAACCCGAAAGAGGTTCCGCGTATGACACGCCGTAGTCCTAACCCTGGCGGTACTGTTGCCCATCTGGGCCGAGGCGAGGCTAGCACACCCCAATCCCGTGCCTTTGCGCAGAGTTCTTCTACATCAGCATCGGCGGAGACCCAAACTATTGGGGGAAGAATCACCAAGGTCGACTCAAAGGCACTACGTTCAACTCAAGGTCGGGTTGCAGACCCAGGTTGGATAAGCTAAGGAATCCAACTCACCGGCAATAACGCTGGGACCGTCGGGTCATCTTCGAGACGGGAGAGTCCACATGACAAAGAAAATCACGATTGCACTGGGCGCGTTGCTGTGGCTCGTCGCCGCCGGACCTGCCGTGACGCTCGCCGCCGACTTCTTCGTCTATCCGAGGCAGGGTCAGAGCGTGGAACAACAGGAACGGGACACGTGGGAATGCCGGGCGTGGGCGACCAATACGACCGGGTTCGATCCGGCCGCGCGACCGAGGGCCGTCACTCCACCACCGATACAGCAGGCGCCGAGGGGAGGCGCCCTGACCGGGGCGGCAGGGGGCGCGGGGCTCGGCGCGGGGCTCGGCGCGATTACAGGAGGAAACGCGGGAAGGGGAGCTGCGATAGGAGCCGTCGGGGGCGGGTTACTTGGCGCAATGCGGCGCAACGATCAGGTTCGCCAGAATGACTTCGCAAACCAGCAATGGCAGCAGCAGAATGTGGCTCACCACGAGGCGAACCGGTCCGCTTGGACGCGTGCGGTGGCGGCGTGCCTCTCGGGTCGAGGCTACACGGTAAAGTAGCAGGCGAGGAGGGTTTTCGATGAAACCGGCAGCGATGATCGCTTTAGGTCTTGTCCTGAGCGTTGCTTGTGTTCGATATGCATCCGGCCAGGAATCGCAGAGTCCGCCAGTCAGTGCCGGTGCCGCAGCCGCGGACAATATTCACTTTGTCACCGTGCTGACACTGAAAGGGGAAGTCGCCACGGTGGACCCGGCAAACCTGCTGGTCGCCATCAGGCAAGCTAATGGCAACGTGGCGACGATAGAAGTTCGCAGCAAGGATGAGCTCGAAGGAATCAAGCCGGGCGACCGGGTGAGCGTTCAATACTTCGAGGGAGGACAAATCGGTAAGCCAGAAGGAAGCGAAGCGCCCGCGGTTGCCTCACTGAAAGATGGCATACTCGCAGCCAGCGGCACAGCGATGACGCATCACCTGGTCGGATCAATTGAGCGGGTCGATCTTTACAGCGACGAGGTAACGCTGAAGGGATCGGACGGGAGCCTGCAAACCATAGAGATCACCAACCCCGAGGACCTGGAAAACGTCAAGGCCGGCGGTACGGTCGTGATTACAAACGCCCAGGCGCTGGCGCTGTCGCTCACGAAAGAGGGCTAACCGCAGGTGCGGCTTTCTGTCGCGCATCACTCGCAGCCCTCGTCATCTGAAGGCACGAGACCGCACAAACGCAGGGAGCGACAGAGAGATGCAGTGCTATCGGAAGCTATCAAGTGGTAAACGATGCCCGGAGCCTGCCGCTCCAGGACGGCATCTTTGCAGGTCACATCGAACGAGCAAGGCTGAAAAAGGTCGGGCACCCCGCCGAAGAATGAGATCCAAGGGGCTCTTTCGCCGAGCAGGCAAGTAGCGATTAACCCGATCGCCGACCTTCATCCCGCACCGCGCGCATGAGTCGACAGAACTGAGGGAGTCCTTGTGAGCTGTGCCCCAGGTTCGGTCCAGGTGGACGGGTCGGCTGCGAGGGAGAGAGCAAAGACTAAAATCGCGCATCACCTGCTAACAAAACTTGCGATTGGGGTGGTGAAGGCAGGCTCTACGCAGCTTGGGAGGATCCGTGACATCTGCAGGCGTACAAGCAGACCCTCGGCCGCCGCGCTCATTGACGGGGCGCAGGCGAGCTCGTCGAGTCGGCGCGGGCCAGTCAGACGTGACCGCCGGTCATAGCCATCTGTTCTTGCTGAGCGGCGCGCGCTTCCTCGTAGTCCTCGCTCGATTTAACAACAATTCTCTCGAGCGCCGAAGACTGGATCGAGTGCTACCGCAGGCTGCGTTTCACGGAATTGGCGTTGTTATTCAACCTTGACTCGTTTTGGGAATAGAAATCAACCAATGGTGAAGGGGTGGCACCGATGGTGCGGAGTGTTCGGATTCGTCACTTAGCTTCGTCCTTCCCGTTGTGCGTGATCTGCCTCTCCGCCGGGTGCTCACGCCAGGAGACGGATCGACCAGAGACAATCCGCCCGGTCAAAACGATCACAGTAGCGGGTGCAACCGAACCCGACACCCACACGTTCCCGGGAAGAGTTGACGCGTCGAGGCAGGTGGAGCTTGCCTTCCAGGTCCCGGGCGTGCTGGTCAATCTGCCGGCGAAGGAGGGGCAGAGAGTCGCAAAAGGCGAAATCGTCGCACAATTGCGGCGAGACGAATTTCAAGCTCGCCTGGACACCGCCCAAGCCCAGCTCGATCAGGCCAAGGCAAATCTCAGCGCGCTGCGGCTTGGCGAGCGCCCCGAGGAACAGTTCCGAAGGGAAGCCGCGGTGCGTGCGGCCGCGGCGAAACTTGCGAACGCCAGACAGAACTCGAGCGTTACGCCCGTCTGGTGAAATCCGGCGCCGTATCGCAGTCTGAATACGAGCTCGCACAGACCGCCTACACGGTTGCACAGGAAGAACACCTGGCAACTGTGCAATTGTTTCAAAAAGGAACCGCCGCCCGGAGAGAAGAAATCAAGGCGCAGGAGGCTGTCGTTCGAGGCCTGGAGGCCGCCGAGCGGACGCCAAGCTCCAACTTACCGACAGCACACTGCGCGCCCCCTACGATGGGGTAATCGCGCAGCGCCTGGTGGAAGAGGGCCAATCCATCCGGGTGAACCAGCCCGCGTAAGGGTCCAGAGCACCGGCACAATCGACGTTGTCGTGGACGTGCCGGAAGCCGTAATGGCCAACGACATTCGCTCTCTCGACGTCACCGGCATGGCGGCCGAGATTAGCAGCGCCCCGGGCCGGCGGTATCCGGTGCGAATCAAGGAGATCGCGCAGGTCGCAGATCCGATTACACAGACATTTCCGGTCCGCTTTGAGATGAGATCGCCCCTGGGGGTCATGATCCTGCCCGGCATGACCGCCACCGTGACCGTCAACTATCGGCGTCCCAGGGGTGATCGGATTCTTGTGCCGATTTCGGCTGTGTGCAAGCTCGATACGGGGGAGCAGGCGGTTTGGGTGCTCGGGCCGGACGGGATTGTGCGGGCGCGGCGCGTGGCGATGGGAGTAGCCAGGGGCGGAGACGTCGAGATCTTGCAGGGGCTGAGCGCGGGCGACCGCATCGTAGTGGCGGGAGTCACCTTCCTGCGCGAAGGCATGAAGGTTCGTGATCTGAGCAACGCGCTGGGGGGCTAAAGCATGAACGCCGGCGAATTCTCAGTTCGAAACCAACGAGTCGTTTTCGTGTCCGTAGCCTTCGTCCTCCTGGGCGGGATCGTCGCCTACCAACGCTTGGGTCGGCTGGAAGATCCGGAGTTCACTATCAAGGAAGCACTGATCGTAACTCCCTATCCGGGCGCCAGCCCCGAGGAAGTCGCGAAAGAGGTCACCAATCCAATCGAAAGCGCTTGCCAGCAACTCGGACAGCTTGAGCGCGTCGAATCCGAGTCCCTGCGTGGCCGCTCAGTGGTTAGCGCCGTCATCCAGGACAGGTTTCACGAGGACACCATCCCGCAAGTCTGGGACGAGCTGCGGCGCAAGATCAACGACGCGCAGCCCGGTTTGCCTCCCCCGGTGCGGGGGAAGTCGATGGTGATTGACGATTTCGGCGATGTTTACGGCATTTTTCTCGCGATCACCGGTGCGGGGTTCTCTCAGCACGAGCTTCGCCGCTACGCGGAATTTGTTCGCCGCGAATTGCAGCTGGTGCCCGGCGTCAAGAAGGCCGAATTGTTCGCCGAGCAACAGGAGGTGGTGTATCTCGAAATCTCACGCCAACGGCTGGCGCAGCTGGGCATCAACGAAGAGCAGATCTACCGGCAGCTTCAGGCCAAGAATGTAGCCTCCGATGGCGGGCGGGTCCGGGTCGGAGACGAATACATCGCGCTCGATCCAACCGGTGAGTTCGCCTCCGCCGACGACATGCTCAACCTGGCCATCGGCTCCGATAGCACGGGCCGCCAGCTCTTTCTCAAGGATGTCGCGACTCTCAAACGCGGCTATGAAGATCCGCCGCGCCGCATACTGCGCTACGACGGCCAGCCGGCCATCGGCCTGGGCATTTCTACAGTCCAGGGCGGCAATGTTGTGACCATGGGGAAGGGCATCCAACGCAAGCTCGAAGAGTTGAAACCGGACCAGCCCATCGGAATTGAGATCAACAAGATCAATTTTCAACCCACCGCAGTCACAGAAGCCACCAACAATTTCGTCTTCAACCTGGGCAAAGCCGTCACCATTGTTTTCGCCGTGCTCCTGATCGCCATGGGCCGCAAAGCCGGTTTCATTATCGGCTTCGTCCTGCTTCTGACCATCATGGGCACGTTCCTGGTGATGTATGTGGACGGCAACCTCCTCATGGAGCGGATTTCTCTCGGCGCACTCATCATCGCGCTCTGCATGCTCACCGACAACGCGATTGTCGTCACCGAGGCTATCAAAGTTCGAATCGAATCCGGCGAAGAAAAGCTTCCGGTAATCATCGACGCAGTCAACCAGAACCAGTGGCCCTTGTTTGGAGCGACCGGCATCGCGGTGGTCGCCTTTGCGGCAATCGGACTATCGCAAGATCGCACGGGCGAATATTGCAGGTCGCTCTTTTGGGTCATATTCATCTCCCTGGCGTTGAGCTGGGTGATGGCGATTACCGTCACTCCTCTGCTGTGCTACCTGTTCTTTAAACCCAAACCTCCGGGCGAAGCCGAGCGCGATCCGCACGCAGGGTGGTTCTTTCAGGATACCGCCGTCTTCTCGAAACCAGCCTTCGCTTTCGCTGGCCGATACTGGCTTTGACGGTTCTGTTGTTTGTAATCGCGCTGCGCGGTTTCCGTTCGCTGGATCAGAGCTTCTTCCCGCCGGCGACACGGCCGCAATTCATGGTGGATACTTTTCTGCCTGCCGGTACCGACATCCGCAATACGGAGGCGTTCGCCGAAACCCTCGAACGCTTCATCCGAAATCAACCGGGAGTCACTCACATATCGTCGTTCGTCGGAAGCGGCGGTCTCCGCTTCTTGCTGGTGTACACACCGGAAAAGGAGAACCCTACGTTCGTTCAGTTCCTGGTCGACGTCGACGACGACGGGAAAATCGACGGGCTGATCGGGACGATCCAGGATCACCTGGACCGAAACTATCCAAACGCCAACTCGGTGGCGAAGAAATTTCTTTTGGGTCCCGGCAGTGGAGGACGCGTACAGGCGCGCTTCCGCGGGCCGGATCCCGCCGTATTGCGCCAGCTCGCGGGCCAAGCCCAACGAATCCTCCAGGACGATGGCGGAGCCAAGGGCGTGCGCATCGACTGGCGCGAGCCAGAAAAGGTGATTCAACCCGAGATCCTCGAGTTTCAGGCGTTGCGAAACGGCATCACCCGCGTCGATGTGTCTCAAGCCTTGGAAACCGGATTCGAGGGACGCGTAGTGGGTTTTTACCGCGAGCCGGGCGGGGCCCGGACGGGCGTCTACCCCCAAGAGACGAGATTGCTTCCGATCATTGCCCGGCCCCCTTGGCAGAACGCAGCAACGTGGGCGCAATTCGAAGCAGGCAAATCTGGAGCCCTGCGGCAGGACGAATGATCCCTTTGCGCCAGGTTGTTTCCGGAACGGAGATCGGCTGGGAAGATCCCGTCGTGATGCGCCGCGATCGCAGCCCCACTATCACTGTGCACGCCGACCCGCGCTTCGGGCTGCCCAGCCATCTGCTCAACCGCGTGCGGCCGGAAATCGAGAAGATCGCGCTCCCGCGCGGCTATGCGCTTCAGTGGGGAGGCGAGGACGAGGATTCCCGCGATGCCCGCACCGCGTTGGCCGGTCACATACCCGCCGTGATGCTGATAATGGTTCTGATCGTCGTATGTTTGTTCAATTCCATTCGCGCCACGCTGGTGATCTGGCTGGCGGTGCCGCTCGCGATCATTGGAGTGACGGTGGGGCTTCTGCTCATCAGGCAACCGTTCGGCTTCATGGCGTTGCTGGGGGTGATTGCCCTGGGCGGCGAGCAGATCAAGAACTCCATCGTGTTGGTGGACGAGGTCTACACCCAGCGCGAAACCAAGGAGCCTTATCGGGCCTTGGTCGACGCGAGCGTCAGCCGCCTGCGGCCGGTGCTGCTGGTCGCGGTGACGACCGTCCTGGGAATGATCCCCCTGCTTCAGGATCCCTTCTTCGTCTCGATGTCCGCGACCATCATGTTCGGGCTTTCGTTTGCCTGTGTCCTGACGATGATCGTTGTACCAATCCTGTATTCCATCTTTTTCCGCGTCCGGCCGGATGCCGCGCCATCGCCGTGAGCGGGCGTAGACGACATGAATAAGGGCCGGCCAAGCACAATCGTCCGAAGAGCGGGCCTTCTTGTTCCCTTGATCCTCTCGCTCTCGGCTTGCCCCCTTGGTCCCAACTACCGGCGGCCCGAGGTGAGCGCGCCAGCGGTTTATCGGGACCAGTCGAGTCCGGCTCCGCAGGCTTCCCTGGCTGATCTGCCCTGGTGGGATCTCTTCAAGGATGAAACCCTGAAAGGACTCGTCGAGACCTCCCTGACCAGCAATTACGATCTTGCCGCTGCAGTGGCGCGAGTCGAGCAAGCGCGCCAGGTTCAAGCGCAGGCCATGGCGCAATATTTTCCGGCCATCAACTATCTTTCGATTACAAGCTACGGCCACAACCAGTTCATCAGCAGCCCCAGCTCCAACATGCCGGGCGCTCAGGGCTTTCTTCTCGGCATTGTCGCGGCGACCTGGGAAGCCGACGTGTGGGGCCGCATCCGCCGCACAAATGAAGCCGCCCGCGCGCCATACCTGGCGACGGAAGAAGCGCGCCGCGGAGTTATGCTCACTCTGGCCAGCGATGTCTCTCAAGCCTACTTCGAACTGCTGGGATTACGGTTGCAACTCGAAATCGCCCGGGAGACCACACAAACCTACACGGCAACCCTTCAGCTCTTCAGGGAGCGGTCGCAAGGCGGCCTGGGCAATGCGTTGCAGACCTCGCGCGCCGCCTCCGACCTGGCGATGGCCGCAGCCAGCATCCCGGATCTCGAGCGACTTGCAGCGCTGAAGGAGAATCAGATCAGCATCCTGATCGGCAAGAATCCGGGACCGATCGAGACGAAACTGAAGCTTCTCGAGGAAACCGTTCCGCTTGAGGTTCCCGCGGGGCTGCCGTCGGCACTGCTGGAGCGCAGGCCGGATGTGCTCTCGGCCGAGCAGAGGTTGCGGGCCGCCAATGCACAAATCGGCGTGGCAATGGCTGCGTACTTTCCGCAAATCGGACTAACTACCTTCTTCGGAAAACTGAGTACGCCGCTCTCCATTCTATCTTCCGGAATGACCAATGCCTGGAGCATTGGCGTGAGCGTTGCGGGCCCAATTTTCCAGGCCGGCGCCATCAGGGCTCAGAACCGCCAAGCGGTGGCCGCCTGGCAGGAAGCCAGAGCCGAGTATGAGCAGACGGCGTTGAATGCCTTTCGGGATGTTTCCGACGCCCTGATTGCCCGCGAAAAATTCGACACTGCCCGCTTTGAGCGGACCCGGGCCGTGCTGTTTGCCCAGGAGGCCGTGGACCTCTCTCTCATGCGCTACACCTACGGACTGTCAAGCTACAACGAAGTTCTGGAGGCACAGCAGCGACTTTTCCCTGCTCAGCTCGCTCTCGCCGAGAGCGAGATCAACCGGCGGGTGGTCATCGTACAGCTATACAAAGCCTTGGGCGGCGGATGGAATCTCCCGGATGTCCAGTGGACGGCAGCCAATTCTGCCGTAGGCATTCGCACTCCCTAGCATGGATCGAGGGTGTCACGTTTATCTTCGTGATCACCACGTCTCGTTGCACCCGCTGTTAACTCGATTAACCAGCGTTCGGATCCAGTTCTTTTCGCCAGCAAAGCCAATCTGTGCTCGTGATCCATGGGCTCCCATGGGACAAGCTTCTCGGCAAGCACATCCATTCTTCGAAAGAGGGTCAGTGCGAAGAAAAGCCGCATGAAATCCAAGTCGCGGAAGACTAAGGATCCGGAGATTCTCATCCTGTCGCGAATCCGCTCGAAATGGACCGGCATTTCGGTCCAGTGTAGGCCAGCTCGGTGATGATGACAGAGGTGGTATCCCTCGTTCATGAAGTTGACTTCATCCAGAACGGTCGCGGTATGCGCAAAATAATCCTCGGGATGTTCCGGGTCATAGAAGGCATGCTGGACCCACGCGATGACTGCCGTGATGAAGTTCATGCAGAAAAGAGGAACCAACACGAACAGCACTCCAATTCTCCAGTCGTAAATAAACACCGCCGCGAAGTAGGCGTAGTACCTCGTTAAACCCCAGAACAGGTGTTTTCGGTTCTCTTCATCGCCGCTAGCCCTAAAGTAATGGTATGGTGCAATCCCCAGAACCGTCCAAATGTTGTTCGAGAGATACCACAGGAAATCCAGCCGACTCGTCCGATCGTAGCTCCTGGATTCGGCAGTATCATCGAGTCCGCCGTTCTCTCGATGGTGGAGTCGGACATGAACGGTCCGATCGAGTTCCGGAACGTTTCCATACAAATACCCTAGAAAGAATTCAACGTAGCGGCCCAAGACCTTGTCATACTTCTCCGAGAAGTAGCCTTTCCGGCGATGCGCCTCCAGGTGTTTAGCACTGAACATTCTCACAAAACGTTGGAACCTGAGTCCGTAAAGGGAAAGATAAAAAGCGATCGCTAGTAGCAGTCGAGGTTTTCCCAAAACCAATTGGATTAGGAAAATTGGTACGGCACTGAGGCTAAGAGAGACCATGACTCGGAACGCGGGGGTGTCTCGAGGGTCCTGGAGAACTCTCGGGCCGAGCAGATCGAGTAACCGACCATAAGCCACGGAAAGAGCTTGATGCGCATTGCGTAGCGGCCGAACCTTGGCGAGAATCACCGCCACGCCATAGCCTCCGAAGGAAAGCACGGAAACGAGCGATGTGGCAGCAATGCTTGCCACCGCTATGGGAACTCCACAGCACCGAAAAAGGGGTTTGGCTCTGGCTCCAAAACTCATCGCAAAATGTAACGTCGGCCGGCAGTGCCTGCCGCAAACCTGTCGAAGATGCTCATGATAGAAGCCCCATCACCGGAAATGTCCCGCTACAGCCTCCAGTTTGGTGTCGAGAGAACGGCGCGTCGAATCACCGGGTTAATGCATTTCATCCGAATCACCCGTTTTCTCCCAACGCAGCTCCCAACACAACCAGCCCGTTAGCCCTTTGGGGTCGCCCTGTGGGCGACAACACGTCAGGTTCTGGCAGTTTTGGTGCATTTCCTGTCTGCACACTGACTGTCACGAAAAAGGAGTGACCTGCAAACGGATGATAGTTTCTGGAAAAGCCGCACTATTCGCTTTCATTTCGGAACGGCAGCCTTCTTTCTCATCGAGCCGTTTTGTCGCTAACTCTTGGAGCTTCGCGCGCAAGCGCTGGCGACGAATTGCAAAGCGAGAGCCCGCGGGTTTCCTCTTGGCTGAAAGCGGGCGGCGGATGGCTGCGTATTGGTTGCGCACCGAACAGGAAGGTTTGAGGAGACACCGGCCGGCAGGGCTGATTCGATTCATCGAATTCGGCGTCTTATGAGGCAAATGAAGTCTCTCCCAGGTGCCCAATCACTGTGCTTCGGTAGGAATGGTCCCTCCGGGTGGAATGGTTACTAAAGACACTGGGTCGATGATGGGCTTCGCCAGCGCAGCTTCGGGAGCGCGCCATTTTGGGTTCCCGGTGAAGCGGCGTATAGCTACCTCGATGTTGCGTTCTGCGACGGCAGCGATGGTATGAGCGGGATTCGCGCCCGTGGCGCTGGGAAGAATGGCACCATCGAGCACGAAGAGACCTGGATATCCGTATACTTCGCCGTTCGCATCCGTAACTCCAGCTTCTTGAGTGTCAGCCATCAGGCACCCTCCCAGGCTGTGGACTGTTACCGGAATGCGAAACCAACGCCAGAGCGGGTTCATCGCGGCATTACCACCCATGGCTCTTGAGAAATCGATGGTCAACCTCCGCTGAGCCTCGTAAAGAGGCATATTTGAAGGTACGTCCCACTTGATTTTCAGTTCGGAAGTCCTCGGTTGCAGCCGTATCTCTCCGTTCGCGAGATCGCGGCCCATCATCAGAAAAATCCCGGTGTTGTCCGTAGCCTGAGTCGTTGCTCCTGCCTGCCCGCCCACGGCCCGATACGCATTTACAAGCGCATCTTTCGTGACGATCCCCATTGTTCTGAACAGGCCAAAGTGCGGATTCAGCAGCTGGAGAAGTGCGCGAATCTCCTTTGGATAGCCGCCTTCTTCGAAAATGAACCAGTTCTTGAAACCATCGTCGTCGCGATCATAGACGACACCCGTCGTGATGGTGGGCCCTTGCGAAGGATTGAATGGTTCGGTCGTGTTAAACGTGAATGCCAGGAAATCGCCGTTTCCTGAATAGCCATCGCCCAGGCGGGGGCTGAGTTTATCCAAGGTGCCGTGCACATCGCGACACCGTAGTAGAAGCTCGGTGGAATTGACGGCACCCGCACAAACAAAGCAATAACGCGCGTTGATTTCGGTCTCCTGCCCGCCGCTTGCATGATCCTTGAAGCTCACCTTGTAGCCGGTTGAAGCTCGTTCAATCTTGGACACCTCGCATAAGGTGGCGATATTGGCGCCCCTGGAACCCGCGATAGCGAGGTAGTTCAAGTCCAGCGTGTTCTTCGCGTGAAAGTTGCATCCGATGCAACACTCACCGCACGAGACGCAGCCGCGTTGGGTCACTCCAAATTTGTTCAGGTGCTCAGAGGCGGGTGGTCCAAAATCGACGGCGATATCCGCAAAGCAGAACTGCCCCGACCGCCCGAGGCTTCGGGCAGCAGCTTCCATAACGCGGGATTTGGTCGGGAGGTTGGATTTCGGCACCGGATTGATATCGAGCATGTACGCGACGAGATCGTAGTAAGGATCGATCGCGGCACGGTTGTAGCCGCGGGGCCAGCCGTGGTCAAAAACCGCCGCGGGCGCCCGCATCTGCACGTTTGCGTAAATGAGCGAACCACCACCGAGGCCGGCGGCCTGTACCACCGACATTTCCTGGCAGAGCTTTACATCAAAAAGGCCCTGGTCGGAGGACCAGAGCCATCCATCGTACGGATTGTTCCAGTTACGGGGAAATGGATTGTGATCATAGCGCCGGCCGCGTTCGAGCACCGCGACCGAGAAACCCGCCTGAGCAAGCCTGCAAGCCGCGACCGCTCCTCCAAACCCGGTCCCGATGACAACCGCGTCGTAACTAGGGCGTATCCTTCTCCTCCCAGAGGAGGCGACCATGGTGCAACCCGACAGCGCCGGCGCCACGGCCAGGGTACCGAGCGCAAGGGCGCCGCCGATGATCATCTCCCGTCGTGTGGGTCGACTCATTGCAAGATCCTACTATCGCGGCGAGCAGCACCGTGTGGGCGATTGTGTGGGCTCATTCCTTACCCGTCAAGGTGTCTATGCAGGAATTCCTACAAAAAGGCGCGTGATAAGCTCGTTCCAAATCGAAGACCCTGATGAAAGCAAAGGCGATGGCCAAGTGCTGACTAGCGATCCTCAAGGGACAAGCAAGCGACAACAACTATGAAGAAAGCGACAATGGCCGCGAAGGAGCGCAAGGGTGGCTCGAAGGAAGGAAAGGGAGCAGAGTCTGCCTCTCGGCTTATAGATGCGAGAATCAAGGAGCTGGGTGATTGGCGGGGAGCGACGCTCGCTCGGGTCCGAATTCTCATCAAGCAGGCCGAACCCGAAGTGGTCGAGGAGTGGAAATGGAGAGGGGTTCCGGTGTGGTCGCACGCCGGAATGATCTGCACCGGCGAGACGTACAAGAATGTCGTGAAATTGACCTTCGCCAAGGGTGCCTCGTTGGAAGACCCTTCAGGCCTCTTCAACTCCAGCCTGGAAGGCAACACCAGGCGTGCTATCGATTTCCATGAGGGCCACAAGATTGATGAAAAGGCTTTGAAGGCCCTTATTCGCGCCGCTGTGGCACTGAACAGGTCCTGAGCCGGGCACGAGAGCATAGCCGCCCCCAGAGGGATTTGGAGCGGGGTGGGGTGAGTCCAAGGTTCCGGGCCGGTTTACGCCAGGCGCCAAGCCGCCAGGCTGGCCAGACCCTGGTCTGGACGCAAGTCAGGCTTGAGCCTCAGCTCAATGATTGAGACGCTATCGAGATCAACCTGATAGTCTTCAATTTCGCTGGTCGAGCCGAGCGGGCTGAAGTTCCACTGCTGTCGAACGATTTCTCTGAACGCTTCACCGGGTGGGGCCCACCGTAGCGTAAATTCCTGGGTTCTCTCGACCTCAGTCTCCGAAAATTCCAGTCGAATTCGATGCAATGGAGTCGGACGGTCGAAGACTAACCGAATGACCTGCTCGCCTGTTTCTGCCGCGCGCCAGCCACCCCCCCCTTTTGCGGTAACAGCAGATTCGATCGGAAAATTCGGATCCTCAGAACTGACCTCGGCCTCGCTGATGGCCTCGAGATCGAGCCATTTTTCCTGGGAATTCGAACTGGATTCGACCCTCTGACTGCGTATCCTGACTTTCCTCATGTACACATTGTCAGTCTGAAGCCGTTCACGAGCAAGCAAACTGATCGACCTGAAGGAAATTCCGGTAAGAACGGGCACCTTTTAACAGAGCACAGGATCACGAGCGCTGAGGTTCCCCAAGACTTTCAGTGCTCTTCGTAGCGCTCCAAGCGATTATAGAGCGTCTTGGGGGCAACGCCTAGAATTTCGGCGGCGCGGGTCTTGTTGCCGCCGGCGTACTCGATGGTGCGGACG
>JAFAHS010000519.1 GCA_019237115.1 Deltaproteobacteria bacterium | reverse complement strand
GGCATCTCGCTTCCTCCTGCCTTCTTCCCCCAAACACACTCCACCAAACCGGGTCAACTCCACTGCTGGTCGGTCACCAATGTCGCTGTCGCGCCACCCCATCGACCACGCTTCTAAACGGGCTCTCAATGGCACCAAGGAACGGACGGTCTCGGCCTGCGGTCGCCTTTCGCCGTCTGTCCTTATACACCAGCCTGTTTTTATCTGACGTGCCGGGCCAGCGGCCCGTAACCCGCTTCTAATAAAGAAAGAAGGATGTGGTGCCGACACCTCGCCGCTGATGCAGCCAGCGCTTCAGTAGAGGTTTGCCCCGAAGATCGTTTTGCTGCAGACGCGGCACGGCCTCATCGATCAATTGGCCGAGTTCCAGCCTGGTGCTTCCTGCTACGGGTTGTACGGTTTGTGGGTTTGAAGCCTAAAGACCGGCTTCTCCCGCGAAAGTCATTAGTTTTTGCCAAATCAGCACCGCGTTCATCGTCTGCAAATGCTGAGGTTTCATGGAGCCGGGCTCTTTTGTGCCACACCGTTGCGGTGCGCGACGCCGAGCCCAAGCTTCTGTTCGCGGGCATGCACGAGGTTCAGATAGATCTGTTCGTAGCGCAGAGCCATGTGTGTGGAGGTGAACCGTCCGTCGAATTCGGCTCGGCAAGTGGCGCGCGAGAGCCTGTCGATGCGCGTGACCGCCGCAACCAATTCCTCCACGGTCGACCCGATGAACCCGGTTTCACCGTCCCGCACGACCTCTAAAACCGATCCATAGGGACACGCGACAACCGGAACGCCGCAGGCTAAGGCCTCTATCATCGCGAGCCCAAAGGGCTCGGGCCAGCCGATCGTAAACAGTAGTGCAATGGCGTTTCCCAGAAATTCGTTCTTTTCGTGCTCTGCGATTTCGCCGATGTACTCGACTGCGGGAGGGCACAGCATGGGCTTGATAAGGGTCTCGAAGTACTCACGGTCGACGGCATCCACTTTGGCGGCAATTTTGAGCGGGATTCCCACCCGCAACGCGACCTCGATTGCGATATCAACCCGCTTTTCGGGAGAAATTCGGCCAAGAAATGCCAGATAACTTCCAGGGTGCGGATTGAACTTCAGCAGGTCGCGGGGCAGGCCCTGATACACGCTTCCGCGCCAGTTCATCATCGGCAACTGGGCGCGCTGTGTCTGGCTGAGTGACACAAGCGGGATGTCGGGAAAACGCTCATAGACCAGCTTCGACTCTTCAACGTCGAGGCGTCCATGCATCGTGACTACGGTGGGCGTGGAGCTCAGCCTCGCGAAGGGGAAGCACCAGAAATCAAGGTGCGAATGGATTACGTCGAAGTTGTGCGCGTTTCCGTAGGCCTCTGCGAGCATTGGAAGGTGCAGTCCAGGACCGACTGCGGGGACCGACAGTCCCGCCAGTCGCAGCGAGTGCGCGAATCCAGGTACCAGCTTCGCCGAAGTTACCGAGTCGCCCGAGGCGAACAGGGTCACATCATGACCACGCCGAACCAGTTCCTCGGTGAGGTACGAGATGCCGCGCTCGGCGCCGCCGTAAAAGTTTGGAGGAACTCGTTCATAAAGGGTCGACAGTTGAGCGATTCGCAAAGGGCGTGTGGTGAGCGAATGAGCCGCCTGCCGAAGTGCGGAGTTTTCCGCCGAGCTTGGTCGTTCGAGTGCCACGGGAAAATTCCTGAGCATGTTTATGTATCGCACCCGCCAGTGCAACCTTGGCGGCAAAGCCACTTATCGCTAGGATAGCCGCCAAAATTACTCTCGCATTGCCGCATTTTCCTGCTTCCGCTGAACTATCATCGAGGGCTCCCCGTCAGCAGCCAGACGCTGGGTCCGGGTCTACTCCTCCTGCGGTGCTCTTCTTCGCCGATTCGCCTGGCGAACTAGCGTCCCGCGAGCCGAGAAGGCGGCTGTAATGGAGCGCTACGAGCCACTTCCAACCTGTTCCTTCTTCCTCGCTTTATCACCAGACAGGAAATGGGCAATTGGACATTGGGGCCGTAAACCTAGGTCGTATGCGATTGCCTTTTTTGAACCACTCCAGGATGTAAATTGGCTTTCCAGACAATATCCTTAGCGATAGCCGCCGAAAAAGCCTGACTCGCAATTTTTTCTCATTTGTGTTCCAGCGCGAGACAAGGTGGATTGCGAAATAGAGCCGGCACGCGCGGTTCGGTCCCGGGACTCGTAACCGGTTGGGGGAAGTCCGCGGGCGCTGAGTTCGGTGCAAGCCAAAAGGTAGGTTCTGTGCTTGCGTTCAAGGTTGGGGGCGAGCCCACCAAGCCTAAGCACCAGGTGCGCTGGCAGGCCGGATCAGCCGCGTATACGTGCCACTCGCGCACACTGGGAATCCCTATCACGATGGCGTACTGAATTGATCACCATGTTCTGCGACTGGCCGGCAACTATGCTCTGTGCTGAGCTGGTGGACGATCCCGGTCGCGAAGAGTCGTAGCGTAGTCCGGCAAGGTCAGCGGAAAAACTGCGAACTGGTCAAAACATGAGCACCCAAGCTACTGCCAAAGGTCCGCTCGCCCACATCAAGGTAGTCGATTTGACGCACGCGCGTGCCGGCCCGACCTGCGTGCGCGTCCTTGCGGACCACGGCGCGCAGGTGACCCAAGTCGCGCGCGTCGATCCGGGCGGTTTGGATTCCGGCTTTCTCGGGTCCGACCAGCAGAATCTCCATCGCAACAAGCGCTCAATCGCGATCAACCTACGAAGCGAGCTCGGGCGTGATGTCCTCTATCGGCTGGTCCGCGAGGCGGACGTGATGGTCGAGAACTTCCGCGCCGAGGTGAAGTACCGCCTCAAGGTGGACTACGAGACCGTGCGGAAGCTCAACCCGCGCATCGTCTACGGCAGCATCTCTGGCTTCGGCCAGGACGGGCCGTACGCAAAGCGCGCCGGGGTCGACCAGATCGCGCAGGGCGTCGGCGGACTCATGAGCATCACCGGACCGCCCGGGGGCGGGCCTTGGCGAGTCGGCATTCCCGTGGCCGACCTGTGCGCCGGGTTGTACCTTGCGCACGGCATCATGGCCGCGCTGATCGAGCGCGAACGCTCTGGCGAAGGACAATGGGTACAGACCTCGTTGCTCGAAGCGATGGTGGCGATGCTGGACTTCCAGGCGACGCGCTGGCTCATCGACCGTGAGGTCCCGCCCCAGGCAGGCAACGACCACCCCACTGCCTTCCCGATGGGTGTCTTTCCGACCAAAGACGGCACGATCAACATTGCGGCATCGAGCGACCGTACCTTCAAAGATTTCCTCAAAGTCATCGGGGCAGAGGAAATCGCCCGGGATGAACGCTTCGCCACCGCCAAGCGTCGCGCCCGGCATCGGCCGGAGCTGCGCGGCGTGGTTGAAGACAAGACGCGCGCTTTCACTTCGGAGGCGCTGATCGAGGCCTTAAACGCGGTCGGTGTCCCGAGCGGCCCGATTCTGTCGATCGATCAGGTCTTTACCAATCCGCAGGTACAGCATCTCGCCATGGCGCAGACCGTCGAGAGCCCCCGGCTGGGAAAGTTGACGCTCGTCCGTTCGCCGACGCGGCTCTCACGCACGCCTACGACGCTGCGGCGCGCAGCTCCCATGCCAGGCGGCGAGACCGACGAAGTCCTAACGGAGTCGGGTTATTCCCCGGCAGAAATCTCGGCGATGAGGGCGCAGGGCGCGGTGGGAGTGGAGCAGCCAACGGCAAAAAAGGAGAAGCTATGAGTGTCGTCGAGATCGAGCGCGGCGACGGTGTAATGGTGGTGCGCATGAACCGGCCCGATCGCCTTAATGCGCTAGGCGCGGAGCTCCGTGCGCAGCTCGCGGCAGCGTGGATCGAGTTTCGCGACAGCCGCGACCTCGAGGTCGCGATCTTCACGGGTACCGGGCGCGCCTTCTGCGCGGGCGAAGATATGAAAGAGTCGGTGGAGCGGGAGAAGACCGGGGAGGCGATGGCAGCGCGCCGCAGGGATGACGACATCTATCGCGCCGGATCACTTGAGAAGCCCGTGATAGTGGCGGTCAACGGCTTCGCGATGGGCGGCGGCTTCCACCTGGTAGAACGTGCCGACCTGCGCGTGGCGGTGCGCGGCGCCGTGTTCGAATCTTCGGAGGCCAAGCGCTGGCTGCTCGGGGGCTACGACCACGGACACAAGGGCGGCCTCTCTCACGCTGCGGCGACGGAGCTCGCGTTCGCCTTTCGGTTCACAGCCGAAAGGCTTCACCAGCTGGGCTGGATCAACCGGGTTGTGGAAGCAGATCAACTGATGCCAACCGCTCGCGAGATGGCGACGCATCTGCTTACGCTCCCTCCGGCCTGCCGCGTGAATACGTTGATCATGATGCGGGCGATGCGTGCCGAGGTCCCCGACAATCTTGAGCGCCTCGCTTCGCGGCTCAGAGATCACGGCGCGAAAAGCGACCTGCTGGAATCGCGCAAAGCATTCGTCGAGAAGCGCAGGCCGCGGTTCAAGGGCTGGGACAACCCGCAGGACCGCTACAACACCCCGCATCTTGAAGAATGAAAGTTGAGCGATGGAGCAAATCCTCTGTCGACTTTCATCGGTCCGCGATAGCTTTGCGCCAATGCGCGCAGCAAACTCGCGCACTCCGAGCGCCGTCCTCACCCCCGGGAACCTGCTGTGCTGGGTGCGCAAGATGCGCTGACCCTATTCAAACCCATCAAGGAAAACTTGCTGCTCGTTAAGGGCGCTTTGGTTCTTTTCCGCTCATTCCATGGTTAGTCAGCCCCACGTATAAGAACTAGACGAGAGACTCCGCGCACCCTTCTCTAGGTGCAGCACGCCGTTTGTATGGTCGATAAGATCAAGAACGAGAATAGGCGGACCGCCTCCCGCACCATCGCGCAGGAGCGTGCTCTGGCGGACACATCAGCCGGAGGTTTTGAAAAACTGCTCGCCGACTTGTCGTCGGTTTTCGTTCGCGCATCGGTTGATGAGATCGATGACGAAATCGAGCACTGGCTGGAACGGATCGTACTTGCGATGGGAGTCGATCGCAGTACCGTCGTCCAATCAGATCCTCAGGACGGACAACTCTACATAACCCATCAATGGGCGCGAGAGGGTGTGAGTGCTTTGCCGCGTTCACGAACGGCTCCACCCCGCCAGTTCTCTTGGTTGGTTGACAAGGTCTATTCGGGCGAGGTGCTCGTTATCTCGCGCGTAGACGACCTTCCCCCAGAAGCTTCGACGGTTCGGGAGGCCTTTCGCCTGATTGGAAACAAATCCAACCTCACGGTCCCGCTGCGGGTGGGTGGACTCGTGGTCGGCGCCCTGCTTTTCGGCGCGATCGTTTCCGAGAAACATTGGTCGGAGCAGGATGTACAGCGCTTAAAGCTGGTCGCCGAGATCCTCGGAAATGCGTTAGAGCGAAAGCGCGCGGAAGCCGAGATTCGCCGCCCGTTGGAAGAATTGCGCCAGAGTTCACAAGTGATGGCCTTGGGAGAGCTGACCGCTTCCCTCGCGCACGAGTTAAATCAGCCGCTCGGAGCCATCTTGAACAACGCCAAAGCAGTGCGGCGGCTGCTCACCGCCGCGTCGCCCGACCTGAGCGAAATCAACGAGGCTTTGGAGGATATCATCCGCGATGACGCCCGCGCCGTCGACATCGTCAAGAATGTTCGCGCCATGTTTATGCGCGGGGAAGTGAAGATGTCGACGGTCGATGTCCAGGAGCTCTTGCTTGATGTCGCCCGTATCGTCGGCGCCGATGCCAGAACGAAACGGATCTCCTGCTCGACCGAGTTGCCCGACTCGCCAGCGCTGGTGCGCGGCAACCAGACCCATTTGACTCAGGCGGTCCTCAACCTGGTCATGAATGCTTTCGATTCGGTGTGCGACAGCGAGGGACCGCGCAAGGTTACACTCCTCGCCGCTCGGGATAAGGGCGATGAAATACGGGTATCGGTCCGTGATTCGGGCAAGGGCATCGACCCGGCAGCCATGCCTCGTCTGTTCGAGCCCTTTTTCACCACAAAGCCCAGTGGAATGGGCATGGGGCTGACTATTGTACGGTCAATTGTCGAGAATCACGGTGGCCGGATCTGGGCAACGCCGAACTCCGACTGCGGCGCGACTCTACAGTTCACCCTTCCGGTCGATCCGGCTTCCACGCAGAGCGGGTGATACCGCGGGCTGACTGAGCGCCCCGCCCTCAAATACCGCAGGTTTGATGTTCTCGTCCCGGCTCCCCCGCGTAAATCGACTTTATGGGTCGAGCGCAAGCCTCCGCGCCTACCACGATAACCTGTCTGCCTAAAGCCGGTAGGTTATCCTTGTTGTCGAAGCGCAGAAGAAAAGCGGCCCCGCCGTTGGCCGGCAATCAGAAGCCCAGTTCCAGCTATGAGGCCTTGGTCTTTTTCGATCGGTGAGCGGACCGTTGCCGTCGCTTTAGGCGGGCACGAAAGAGAGCTTGTTTGGCGCGATTCCCACACACGGTCATGCTGCACCAGCGGCGGGCTAGTCCGCGGGTCCGATCGAGGAAGAACAGCGTGCAAGGCGATTTTTCACACGATTTTACCCGGGAAAGATCCTCGGAGGTGAGGAAATTCGCAATCGCGTGGGCAATCGGCAAAAGCAGAGAATCCGGCGTACGCCAGCGGCGCAGGGTCCGCCACTCGAGTGCAGAGGCGGCCGACCCAGCGGCAGCCGCATCGACCGATCTGGCGACTATTGCTCCGTAGGCATCGTCGCGTTCCAGTATCCTGTTTAAAGGCTCAAGTTCGTGTAGCGAGTGTCTCGTCAACGAATGGCTCCTGTGTGCAAGAACGAAGCTCCGGAACCATTCGCGGAGGACGCGGGCCTGTGCCGCAACGGCGTCCAGTTCTCCGGGCAGGCAATTGGCGCGTATGGTTGCGGCCGCTTCGGGCGGCACAAGCCCGGCTTGCTCAAGCCAGCTCATCAGGTCCTGTCCGTCTGCCAGCCATTCGACCACCTTATCGACCGGCGTTCCGATTGAATTAAGAAAATCGAGGCTTGGGTCCCCGGCGAGGAACATCGCGGGAGGACGAGTGTCGTTGGTGGCCATTCAGCGCTCGATGCTGCTCCTAAATTTCTAGTTTAGCAGGCCCGGGTTCTCTGCTAAATCTCAACCTAACTGCTCACATCTCGCTTGACAGGTTAGCCCACGATCGAGTAACCAGATAAAGGTCATTAGTCAGGTTACCGGCTCATTAACCCATTTTCTTTGAGGAGTATTCTCATGCTCACAGTCCACTATCGCAGCGCCGATGTTGGTGGCCTTAAGGTTTCGTATCGTGAGGCCGGCGGGCCAGACGCTCCAACCTTGCTGCTGTTGCACGGGTTTCCGACCGCCGGGCACATGTTCCGCGATTTAATTCCTCTGCTCGCGGAGAGCTTTCACCTGGTTGCTCCTGACCTGCCAGGCTTCGGACGGTCGGACCTGCCTGCGCGTGACACGTTCAGATACAGCTTCGAAAATCTTGCGAACGTAATCGATCGCTTCACCGAGATAGTCGGGTTGAAACGGTTTGCGATCTACATCTTTGACTACGGCGCTCCCGTAGGTTTGCGAATCGCCGTGAAGCACCCAGAACGAATATCCGCGATCATTTCTCAGAACGGCAATGCCTACGAGGAAGGGTTAAGCGAAGGCTGGAACCCGATTCGCGCTTATTGGGAAGTCCCATCGCAGGCCAACCGCGACCAACTCCGCTCCTTCCTCAAGCCCGAGACGACTGCCTGGCAATACACCCATGGCGTCCCGGATGCGACGCGGGTTTCACCCGACGGCTTCACTCTCGATAATTTCTACCTGGCTCGGCCGGGCGCAGATGAGCCGCAACTCGACCTCTTCGGTGACTACGAGACCAACGTCGAGCTTTACCCGACCTTCCAGAAATATTTCCGAGACCACAAGCCGCCGCTTCTTGCCGTGTGGGGAAAGAATGACCCGTTCTTCCTGCCCATAGGCGCGGAAGCGTTCAAGCGGGATATTCCCGGAGCAGTCGTGCACTTCTTCGATACCGGACACTTTGCTCTGGAAACCCACGCATCAGAGATCGCAGGGGAGATCCGCGAGTTTCTCGCCCGTTAATTTGACGACTCGGCACGGCCGACCCCGCGCCAGGCGGGCCGACCGACCATCGGAGGACCACTATGCGCGCCATCGTACTGGAGAAGTTCGGCGGCTTGGACAGTCTGGTCTACAGGGACATTCCTGATCCGGAGCCCAGGGCCGGGCACGTGGTGATAGAGATCAAGGCCTTTGGAGTCAATCACGCGGAACTGCACATGCGGCGGGGTGAATGGGCGGAGGCCGCACCGGTGAGCGGCATCGAATGTGTGGGCCTCGTGAAATCCTGCCCGGGCGGCGAGTTTCCAGTCGGGGCAAAAGTTGCGGCACTGATGGGCGGGCTCGGGCGAACCATCAATGGCAGCTATGCCGAGTACACGCGCGCCCCCGCCGCAAACGTCGCGCTCGTCGAATCCGGTCTCCCCTGGGCAGAGCTAGCGGCAATTCCGGAGACTTACGCGACTGCCTGGACGTGTTTGTTTCGTAACCTGGAAATCAAAAAGGGAGAGGTGCTCCTTATTCGCGGTGCGACCTCGTCGTTTGGCCAGGCCGCGTTGAAAATGGCGGTAAATGACGGGGTTCGTGTGATTGCAACGACCCGCAATCGCGAGCGCTTCTCCATGCTGGAGGGGCTGGGGGCGGAGCGATGCGAGATCGAGCGCCTCGACCTATCGAAAC
The DNA here is from genome assembly GCA_019237115.1 of Deltaproteobacteria bacterium. Lineage (GTDB taxonomy): Bacteria > Desulfobacterota > Binatia > Binatales > Binataceae > JAFAHS01. Next base: position 8,339 of record JAFAHS010000519.1, on the reverse strand, counting down.
ACATCCCGGAGGTGAAGAAGATCGATGCGATCCTCAACCTGGTCGGCAATAGCGTTGTGCTTGACTGTCTGGCGATACTCCGTCGGGGCGGTCGTTCTTGTCTGGCCGGGTGGCTCGGCGGTCTCGATCCAATTCCCAACTTTAATCCGCTGTTGCAGATGGCAAGCGGAGTTTATCTGACTTTCTTTGCGAGTTTCGCGTTCGGAACTCCCGGCTTCCCCCTGTCGGATGTGCCTCTCCAGCAGATCGCTGAAGACGCCGCGGCCGGTCGGCTCGACGTGAAGCCGTCGAAGGTCTTCGGCTTTGATGAAATTCGCGAGGCTCACCGCGTCATGGAGGCCAATGAGGCGGCCGGAAAGGTGGTCGTGGTTCACGCCTGATGTCGCTGTTTTCCGAGAGCCGGGAAATTCGACCGAAGCAAAGGAAGCGAAAACCAAGCGGAGTGCAGTCGGATGGATGCTCTTCCCCTGATCGTCTTCGATGTCAATGAGACGCTACTGGATCTCACAGCCCTGGAGCCGACCTTCGAGCGTGTTTTCCGCGACAAGGGCGCCATGCGCCTTTGGTTTGCCAATTTGATCTTGTATTCCGTAGCTCTGACGGTAGCCGATGCCTATGTGCCTTTCACGGATATCGGTTCGGCTGTGATGAAGATGCTGGCCGACACCCGCGGCATAGTGATCGGGCAGGTAGATAAGCAAGAATTGACTGAAAGGTTCTCGACCATGCCTCCCCACCCCGAGGTGCCGGCTGCACTGCAGAAGCTTCGCGTGGCAGGATTCCGATTATTTACCTTGACGGACAATCTACTGGAGGTGCAGACGCGTCAGCTCGAGCATGCCGGGATTGTCGGTTTCTTCGAGCGTCGCTTCAGCGCAGACAGCGTCAAGCATCACAAGCCGTCGCGGCAGGCCTATGCCCAGGTTGAGAGAAATCTCGGAGTCGAGCCCTCTCAGCTCTGTCTCATCGCTTGCCATACATGGGACACCCTTGGCGCCGTCGCGGCGGGCTGGGAGGCTGCACTGATCAAGCGGGTTGGCAACGACCTCCTGGGAGTCGGCCCGCAACCGCAGATCGTCGGGAGAGACCTGCACGACGTCGCCGAACGGTTGATCGCGCGGCACAAGGAGTAACTCGATGACGCGTGACAATGTGAGTGTTGTGCTGGTGCACGGAGCTTGGGCGGAGGGATCGAGCTGGGCCAAAGTCGTCGGGCCGCTGGTCGCCCAAGGCGTCAAGGTGCTGGCGGCTCCGTTGCCCCTGACTTCGTTTGCGGATGACACTGCCGCCCTTGAGCGCGCACTGGAGCGAGTTTCGGGTCCCGTAGTCGTTGCGGCCCACGCCTATGCCGGGGCGGTGATTGGGGCCACCCGGAATGAAAAAGTGAAGGCCCTCGTTTACGTCGCCGCTCTCGCCCCCGACGAAGGCGAGACCGTCGGCGATGTCTTCTATCGTACCGAGCCTCACCCGCTAGCTCCAAAATTGACACCCGACCATCACGGGCTGATCTATCTGCCGGCGGAGGCGTTCGCGGCGGCTTTCGCACAGAATGCGGCCGCCGATGAATTGGCACTGCTCATCGCCGTTCAGCGGCCCATTTCCCCCGCGTGCATCACGGTGCCCATGACTCGTCCGCTCTGGAAGGACCGCCCAACCTGGTTTCTCACGGCGGAACAGGACCGAATGATCGTCGTGGAGACGCAGCGCTTTATGGCAGAACGGATGCACGCACGGGTGCGGTCGCATCCTGTAGACCACGCTCCCATAGTTACTGCGCCTGGCCCGGTCGTGGACATCATAAGCGAGGCAATCAGGGAAACCAGCGGCAGCTGACCGATCCCATTCACGACCGAATGCAGGTCATTCGCGAGGAACGAGGGTCGGAACAGTGATGAATCTCCCGGTTCGAGTGTGATGCCGACCTGTGCCAGCTCTCGACGATCAGCTGGCCCCTCCCTTTTTTTTGCAAAGCGAGCGGTCGCCGATACGTTTTGGCTGGCTATTGTGGCAATACACCTGACAATCGAGACCATCTGTTCACCGGCCTGATGGCCAGGACCGGAATCGCGAGGAAACCCGCAAAGGCGCGTCAGGTCGGTCGTGGTCGCGAAGGTGACGTGCGGCTCAGTGTTCGTTTTCGTGCCTGACAGATCAGGTTACCCAGGCAGGTTAATCCCACTTTACAGTGTGTCGCCAGATTAACATCGGCGGTTAGCCTCGCCTTGTTTTCATCGCTCCTCCTGTCGGTTTTTTTGCGGCACTGTCTTTGCTCACTTATTCCGTAGAAGGACATCTCAAGGGACACCTAAAATGTCAGTCAATACCAAGGCGGCCAGCGTTCCTCACATAGAGCACTTCGCGGAAGACAACCAAATCAGTGAGCCGAAACAGTTCGTACAGTACAGTCTGCTCGCTGAAATACCCGGGTTGATCTTCGGTCTGCTGACTCTGGTTTATGTCGTCAGCTCGCTGTGGTTGCTAGGTTGACCCAAACGGAAAATTAGCGGCACCCGGATGAGAGGTCGAGCAAGTTTATCTTGTTCGCAGTGACAACGAGGGACTCCAGTGAGTCGCGATCGCATATTGCTTTTCTTAACACTCGCGATTGTCTACCTCTCAGGTCTGAGGATGCTGCCCTCCGCCATTTCGGCGGTACCAGTAGTGCCGGATCTGCCCGCCGCGACCGCCTCCAACGCCACTACCGATACTACCAACTCCGTGGCCTCCGAAGTCCGGGGCGCAGTTCAAGCGCCCGAGCCTGACACCGAAAACGATCGCCTCGACCGCGACGCACTTAAGCAGGTGTGCAGTCTTTTGGGCCAGCCGGTCGAAGCCTGTGTCCCCACGATGATCCAATTGGCGCAGGATGACCCAGTTTACCGAGGGCTTCGACGGCGCGGATTTTGAAGAGGCGGGGTTGAGCGACGGGCAAAAGTAATAGTTCCGCAGGCGATTCGATGAGTCATGGCGGTTGTCGTTCAGCGCAACTCCGCCCTAGCGGGCGAGATTGCTGAGGCCGTTGTTGCGAAGCGGGTTCAATCGAATCTGAAGACCTTGAGCACATTGTCTCGCAGATAGCCGCGCTTGGCGGCGTCAGCGAGTGGAACCTCCCAACCTTCACGGGCACATCGTTCCAGCGATAGCAAAGGATGATCGCTGGCCCACATCATCCGGTCGGGACCGCGTTTGTTGGCCAGTTGCCACAGCTCAGCTGGCACATGTTTAGGGGCCCAACCCGAGGTGATGAGGTAAAAGTTCCGGTGCTTCTGCAGCAGCGCTATCACCTCGCCCTGCCACGGATGACCCAGATGACAACCGACTACTGTGAGCTCGGGGAAAGCCAGTAACACCTCGTCGAGCGCGCCCGGGTGTTGCGGCACCGCCGGACGGAGCGGTCCTGGCACGCCGACGTTGAGCTTGATTGGAATGTCGAGCTCAACACATTTTGCGTAAATCGGAAAGTAACACGCATGATTGGGCGGCAGACCTACCAGGGACGGCATGATCCAGCATGAGCGGAAGCCAAATTCCCTGACCGCTCGTTCGAGCCATCGCACGGCGCGCATCATGCCGGTCGGATCAATACCAAGGCACCCGTGAAAGCGCCCGGGTTGTTGTAAACGAATCTCGGCAACGCGGGTGCAAAGTTTTTCGTAGGTTTCGTCGGAAATGTTTTGCCCCACCGAATAAGGGCTGGGCGCCAGCCGCAGGGCCGCGGCGGTAAGGACTCCCTTCTCGACGCCGGCGGCGTCCATATCCCGCACCAACTCCTCGAGTGTGAAACCAAGTTTCACCGCGTCCCCGGGTTTAAACCACTTGGCGATATTTGGATCGATTTTCTGCTCATGGGCTCTTCGCGAAAGTTGCGGCATCTGGAGGAAGGCATCTACCAGCTTATACGGTGCGGTCATCGCAAACCTCCCTGCGGCTAGCGCGGCAGTTTGAGGACGCGTTCCCCAATGATGTTGCGCTGGATCTCATTGCTTCCGCCGGCGATCGTCCCGCCGCGGGAAGTTAGGGCTCGCTCGAGCCACTTGCCGCCATCTATGGCGAAGGGCCCCTTCCCATCCAGCTGCGCGTAGGCGCCCAACAGTTCCATCGCGAACATCTGAATCTTGAGGTTCAACTCAGTCCCGCAAATCTTGATGGTGGAGCTTTCCGGCCCGGGCGACTGTCCTTTGACGCGCCGCGTAATCCCTCGAAATGCCGTGTACTTGATGGCTTCGGCCTCACACGCGAAGGCGGCGATCTTTTGGCGCACTGCGCCATGCTCCGAAGCCGGGCGACCATTGAGGTGAACTTTTTTGGCCAGCCGCGCAAGATCGCGCACGACATTGGGATAGTGACGACCTCCAACGCTGCGCTCGTAGGAAAGCGTGGTGGTGGCAACCCGCCAACCTTCGTTCTTCTTGCCGACCAGATTCTCCCTGGGAACTCGCACGTTGTCGAAGAATACCTGGTTGAAGCTCACCTCGCCGTTTATCTCGACCATCGGACGGGTGGTAATGCCCGGCGTTCTCATGTCTACCAAAATGTAAGACAGACCGCGGCTGCCCGGTGCGCTGCGATCGGTTCGGCACAGAAGGAACATCCAATCAACGCGATGCGCCTGGGAAGTCCAAATCTTCGAGCCATTGACGACGAAGTAGTCACCCTCTTCTTCCGCCGCGGTCGTCAAGGAGGTCAGATCAGATCCGGCATTCGGCTCCGAGTATCCCTGGCACCAGGTCTCCTCACCGGAAAGTATCTTGGGGATGAAGCGGCGCTTTTGTGCTTCGGTGCCCCACTGAATGAGAGTGGGCCCGACCAGCGCGACACCTGCGCCGATATAGGGAAGCTGGGCGCGAAAATGCGCCAGCTCTTCATGAAACACCATCGCGTGCATTACGGGGGCGTCGCGACCGCCGTACTCGCGTGGCCAACTGATTCCCACCCATCCGCCGGAATGGAGCGTGCGATACCAGTCCTTGCGCGCCTGCCATTCCTCATCGTTGGCGACGGTTATGGTGTCATAGGGGCGATGTTCCCCCTGGGGGGCATGGACCTCCAGCCAAGCGCGAATTTCCTCGCGAAAGGCTTCTGCCTCGGGCGGATACTTTAGATCCACAATCGCAGATCCTCTGGGGAGCTCTATTTCAACGCAGCGTTCACCATCCTCGCATCGCCGGTTGCATTTTGCCAGACGAGCACCCGGCCCCATGATGCAGCCTCATGCGTTTGCTTTGAAGCCGAGAGTGCGCGCCGGCGCGAAGATGGCCGCGGAGTTCGTGGCGGCTCTTCAAGGGAGCCGTTCGCCTCGGCCGGCGCTGTTCGAGAAGTGGCCAGGGCCTAAAGATGACGCGGAGGGCGGCGGCGGGTATCGCTCACTTCGTGGTGGCGCTCGTTTCCGTCGAACCAGGCGCTCGGTGCCAAATCTGGGTCTGCCCGAATAACGGAATGCCGATGTACGGATGAACCTCAAGTTGGTCCGGATCAAGTTCTCTCAAACGACAGCGATAAGTCTTGCCATTTTCGCGATCGTAGATGTAGCCGGTCCAGACTCCGTCGCCTGTCGAAATCAAGTCGTGCAGGATTTTAAGACCGAGCGCCGGGACATTGCTGGCCATCGATTTGCCCGGCGCGCTCATCGAATTGTTGGCCAGCACACGGACTGCGGTCCCGCACAGGGCCTTTCCGCAGGGCGCTATCTCGACCTCCAGGTTGCCGCTGGCCGTGATCCATCGGCCGCTCTGCGCGTAGGCCGTTGAGCTCAGCACACACAGCATCAAACTCACTAGCGCGCTCTTCATGAGAACCTCCGAAAAGCAGCCTTGTTCAAGGTGGCATTTGGATGTAATCAGTGCTTACATCTTGACTCGCGCCGTGTCAACCTGAAATACGCAGTGCTTACATCGGCGCGTCACCGATGCTAGGGTCCAAACCAATGCCGCAGTCGTCACTCAAAACGCAGCCGCGCCGGCGAGCACGCCGGCGCACCAGCTATCATCACGGGCATCTCAAGGAAGCGCTCATCGCTGCGGCACTGAAGATGGTCAGGGAACAAGGCGCCGAGAGCGTCAGCGTGCGCGAAGTCGCCAAGCGCGCGGGGGTTTCGTCGGGCGCGCCGTTTCGCCATTTCCCCTCGCGCACCACGTTGATGACCGCGGTTGCGGAGCAGGCGATGCGCAGGTTTCGCGATGAAATCGTGCGCGCGCTGGAAGAGGTCAAAAGCGATGCGCCGCTCGATCGCTTCCGCGCTCTTGGAACCGCCTACATGCGCTGGGTGATAGGCAACCCTGCCCATTTCCAGGTGATCTCGAACCGCGCGCTGATAGATTTCGATGGTTCTGAATCGCTCCGCCGCGACAACAAGGAAATTCGAGATCTGATGGAGCAACTACTAACCGAGCAACGCCAACGAGCTCCGCTGCTCTGGGACGACGTAAAAGCGATTTCGTTTGCGGCGCGTGGCCTCGCGTATGGAATCGCGCGGATGTACGTCGACGGGCACTTTCCGCAGTGGGATATTCCGGCGGATCAGGCTGAGAGCGCCTTCAAAGCGGCGTTCGACCTGTTCACCGACGGCATCGCGTCGCAACCTTAGTCCGCTCTGGTAAGCACTGAGGATTCCGGAAGGACGCCGGCCCGCTCACTTACCGTTTGGTTTGCCCCCGACCCGCACTCCACGCCGTGGGGTTGGTTACACGACTTTTGGCAGAACGTCCTCCTTCAATCTTCTCAGGTCGACCAGTGTCTTCGCGGTGGGTACGCCCCTAAAGGGCGGCCAGAGGAGCGGAAGGGTCAAACCCGCGTCCCGATAGCGCTTGAGGTTGTCCGTGATCTGACCGGGAGTGCCCGTCAGCAAGGGCGTCAGCTTCCCTCTGGGAGTCTGGTCCGTCTTCACGCTGGTAATGTCGAAGAACAGCATGCTCACGATTTCAAGATCCTCGATCGAGCGCGGACTCCCGATCATTTCGAGCTCCTGCCTGATTGCCGACCGCCACTTCGTGATGTCGTCCGGGGTGTCCTGTATTCCGATCCAGCCTGCCAGCCCGTATTTGGCGATCCGCTTGGCGGCGATCCTCGGCACCCCGAGCCCTCCGAAAAAGATCGGCGGATGAGGCTTCTGAACGGGCTTAACGCCGAAGCCGCATTTCGAAAACGACGCAAACTCGCCGTGATACTCGAAGAGTTCCTCCGTCCAGACACCCTGCATTATCTCGATCGTCTCGATGACGTGCTTGTTGCGTCTTTCGTAGATGTGCGCCGCACTCGCGGCCTCGAATTCCTCAGGCATCCAACCCGTTCCCACCGCGACGTTGACCCTTCCACCGGAAAGGTGGTCCCAGGTTCCGATCTCCGCGGCCAGAACACCGGGGGCCCGATAGGGAGTGTCGATAACGCTGACACCTATCCTGACCTTCTTTGTAATGGCCGCCAGATAGGGAATCAGCGGGAGCCCGTGCAGGAACTCGCCTCTGGAAGCAACCGGCAGCGCGTGAGGAAACTCCTTCATGAAGCCGAATGGCTTGCGTAGTTCCTCGCGATCGGATGCTTCCGGAACCACGATGCGGTCCAGAGTCCAAACGGAATCGAACCCCAGCTCCTCGGCGAGGCGCGCGAGATCGACGATTTCGCTGACGGTTACCTTGTCCCGAAAGTTTGGCAGGTATAGTGCGAGCTTCATCTGGAACCGACCTCCGTCGCGCTTAACGATTGGAACTGGCATTCTCGCCCGTGTGCAACCAGGGCAGGCGTTCCTCGACAAAATAGTGCCTGGTCGGCTGCAACTGCTCAGGGTGATCGAATGCGCCGACATGGAAATGGGTCAACGTCACCTCGGGCAGGCTTTCGCAAGTCAGAGTGGATCCGCACCGCGCGCAAAATCCGCGCCGTGTTTTTCCGGGCGAGGAATCGAACTTGGTTATCTCGCCCTTAGTCACCGTATACGCTTGCGGTTTGAATGCGACGAAGACAGACACTGGCGCGCCGGTATGTCTTCGACAACTTTGGCAATGACACCAATACACGCCCGTGGGCTCACCGGACGCGGTAAAACGGACCGAGCCGCAGAGGCAGCCGCCTTCAAGTTGCTTTGTCGCAACGCTCATTATTTGATCCCCGGCTGGTTGAAGTCACAATCTTAGCTAGCGAACCAACACGAACAACGAGTGCGCTTGAGCGTCAATCGGCTCAAGCCGCGAGGAGCAGGTGTTAATCTCTCAACTTTTCCTCGAACTCGACCAGTAGCTGCGTAAACAAGTTCGGGTCGGTGCCATGCATCGAATGAGGCATATTGGGGAAGGACCGATAGTCAACCTTTTGGCCCGAGCTGGCAATCAGCGCGCAGACGCGCTTTG
>JAFAHS010000517.1 GCA_019237115.1 Deltaproteobacteria bacterium | reverse complement strand
GTCTGTTGACCTCCTTCTCATTACCGGCGACCTAACCGATTCCGGACGCTCGGCCGAATGGGCGGAGTTCTTAGCGACGCTGGCAGTCTATCCGCAGCTGGCAGCGCGGGCGCTCGTCTTGCCCGGCAATCACGATGTCAACGTCGTTGACCGCACCAACCCCGCGCGGCTTGATCTTCCGACCAGCCCCGGCAAGCGCCTGCGCCAGATGCGAGCGCTCTCGGCAATCGCGGCGGTGCAGGGTGACCGGGTACGGGTGGTTGATCCCGTGACGGGACAGCTGGGCCATACGCTTTCCAGCGCGCTGGCGCCTTACCGGCATGCTATCTCGAGGTTCGCCGATGCGGGTTCGCTTCGCCTCTCGGCTGGATTGGCTCAGGTCTGGGCAAACGTCTTTCCCATGGTGCTGCCACCCCAGGCAGAGGACGGACTTGGCGTGGTGCTGCTCAACTCCTCCGCCGAGACGCATTTCTCCTTTACCAACGCGCTCGGCCTCGTTCCGGTCGGACAGGCGCGCGGAATCGCCGCCGCCGCGCGACAGTTTCCTCGCGCGCATTGGATTGTGGCCCTCCATCACCACTTGGTGGAATACCCAAAGGCGGCGAAGGCTCTCTCGGAACGGATCGGGACAGCGCTGATCAACGGCAGCTGGTTCGTGCGCCAGCTCCAACCGTTGGGTGGCAGGATCGTGGCCATGCATGGCCACCGCCACGTCGACTGGCTTGGGGAGTGCGCCGGCATTCGAATCATTTCCGCCCCTTCCCCGGTGATGGAGGCAACCAACGATAAGCCCACCTACTTCCAGCTCCACACGCTCGCGGCTGGCCCCGATGGGCGGCTTTGCCTGCTGGCACCTGAGCGAATCGAGATCCCGGGCAACGAAGTGGGCGAGTGAATTAGCGGATCAACCTGTCCTCCTAGGAGCCGAGCCGCCGGCCGGAGCTCCCAGCAGGTCGGCAAGCCAGCGACTTGAAGGATGTTGTGCGCTGAAGGTAAGCACGGCGATGGTGATCGGAACCCCGATGAAGGCACCGAACAGACCCCATACGAATGTCCACAGGAAGACGGCGAACAGCACGACGAACGGAGAGATGGCGAGGGCACGCCCCGAGACGCGCGGCTCGATATAGCTGCCAACCACGAACTGGATGACGTTCAAGCCGGCGAAGACCGCAAGGGCAGCCTGCCACGACGCGAACTGTGTCAATGCGAACAAGGTCGGAAACACGGTGGCGATGAAGGGACCGATGACGGGGATGTAGTTCAGTGCGAAGGCCACGACGCCCCATTCAGCCGCCAGCGGCAGCCCCGCAAAAGTGACGAAGGCCCAGACGAGCGCCCCGGTCATCACACTCATTAGCGTTCTGACCAGCAGGTATATGCGGAACTTGGCAGCAGTAGCCTTGCTGCCCTCGAGCAGGACCCGCGAGACCTCCCGGTTCTCCATCGCCCGGATTCTGCGCCCGATGTCTTCGACTTCGACAAGCCCAAGCACCACGTAGACGAGAACGACTAGCCAGAACCTCATCGTCGAGTTGATGCGTCCGGTTATCTCCGGCACGGCGCGTACGAGCCAAAGTAAATTGAAGTGCTCGGCCCATACGCTTGCGATCGCGATGCCGTGGCCCTCCAACCACTTGGCAGCTCGCTCATAGATGGCCTGGTACCGCGCCGCGTCACTCACCACCCAACGTGCCACCCGAGAGAAGCCCCAGACGACAATTGAACCGAAGGCCACGAAAGCTACCATCGTGACGAGAATCACAAATGCCAAGGCCAAAAGCTTCGGCATATGAGATTGCAGACGGCTTTGGACGGGCCACACAATGGCGATGATGAAGAACGCAAAGGCGACCGGCGCGAACACGGAGCTGGCGAAATAGAACGCGGCGAAGATCGCGATTACCGCGATGAGAGTGACTGTGGCGCGAAAACCCGAATCGGCCCTCATCGGGCTCCGCGATCGAGTGAGCGTGACAAACTCACAGAGCGGCGCGCTACTGCAGGTCCGAGTGTCCCGCTTGTTAGCGTCCCCGGGTTTGCACGGTAAGGACGCCGGTGAGCTTGATCTGATCCTGGCTGCATCAGCATCGACGTAGCGAAGCGATCGTCATCCCAAGGCGTAAACCGAGCTTTTGAAGGGTGGTGGCGTTTTCGAATTGTGCGACGACTCATCGACTTCGTATCAATGAAGATGGGCTGTCCTCCAAAGCGACCGTATTTTAGGTATACGGCGAACCACGGGCTCACCCGACAGGGGTCCCAAAAAAGGAGGAACAGCCCACATGACAATGTACGTCGGCTTGGATGTTCACAGCAAACAGAGTGTGTTCGTAGTTGAAAACGAGATCGGAACGGTGATGGCGCGCGGCGAAGTGCCGACCAGCACCGAAGGAATGCGGCGATTACGCGAGGAAGCTCGCCTGCCGGCCGGGACCAGGGTTGCCCTGGAAACCGGAACGACGGCGTTTTTTGCGGGCGCGTGCGCTTGCGCGCGTGAGACTTACCCCGGTGGTGGTGGTGGACGCCCACGAGGTGCGCATCAAGGCGCATCGGCCACGCCGCGAAGGAATTCGGAGCGGGAGCTACCGTGCGATCGTGCACGTGCCACCGCTTGAGATCAGCCGCTTGCGCGAGCCGCTTGCGCGAGTCGCTTTCGCGCCGCCGCCACTTCCTGCGCTTGGCGAGCGCAGAAATTAACGCGGTCAAGCGGCTCTTGCGCTCGGAGGGACTAGGCGCACTCGCACGTAGCCTTACTACCGCAGTCGGCTGGGACAAGCTCGAGCAATCGCTCAAGCCTCACGACCCAATGCTGTGCTTTTATATCCGTCAGCATCGGGGATTGTGGCAGTTGGCGCGAGCAGATCAAACAGCTCGAGCAGTTACTCGAGCAGCAGCAACTGCCCTTCAGCCAGCAGCTCAAGGCTTTGAGCGAGATGCAGGTACCGATGTCGAAGTACCATTCCGAGCGCTACAGTTTTGTCTAGCGAGGTTCCGATGCGCCGTTTGTTTGCCGACCGACTGGTCCTTGCTACCGCAGTGATAGTGATCCTGATGTCGGTATTGTTCGCGCTCTACCGCGTGGGCGGATAAGCGAGCGCGGCTTAGGCTCGCATCCGGGTCGCCTGCACCGCCTTTGCTGCTGCAAGCACTCGCTGGTGATTTCGGCCGCATCGGCGCGGAGCATCCGCGACCGCTGTGTCGACTGTGTTATGACTCTAGTTTACTGTCTCCGCTTCCTTCTAAAGGCGGAGAATGTCTCCGATTGGTCTTGACAAAACGGAGGACTCCTCCATATATTGAGGCAATCGGAGGCCACCTCCACTTATTCGGCGCCCGACCGAGAGTGCCTCCCCGCTTTGAGCTGGAGAGAACCGAGGGTCGAGCGATTTCCGGCTGTCGGCGCTCGCATTCCCGAAACCCAGAATAACCAGCGGAGGCCGAAAAAAACGCCAGATTAGGAATTCTGCAAAGGAGCAAGTTGCGATGCGTGTATTCATTACCGGTGCTACAGGATTTATTGGATCTGCGATCGTTCCGGAGCTGATCGCTGCGGGCCATCAGGTGCTCGGTCTGGCGCGTTCGGATGCAAGCGCCAAGTCCCTCGTTGCCATGGGAGCCCAGGTCCATCGGGGTTCCCTTGAAGACCTGGAAAGCCTGCGAAGCGGGGCGGCCGCGGCGGATGGTGTAATTCACTGCGCCTTCAACCACGACTTCTCGCAATACCAAGCTAACTGCGAGGCAGACCGACGCGTAATCGAGGCGATGGGCTCGGTGCTGATAGGATCCGACCGCCCGTTTGTCGTGTCAGCGGGGGTTGGCGTTTCTACTCCCGGCGTCGCGACCGAGAACGACGCGTGCGTGCCCAGCTCGTTCCTCCCGCGGAGCGCGTCAGAAGAAGCTGCCCTATCTCTTGCACAGCGCGGTGTGCGCGCATCGGTGATGCGCCTTCCCCAGGTCCATAACCTGGACATGCAAGGATTGATCACACTCCTGATTGGCATCGCCCGCGAGAAGCGAGCATCGGCATTCGTCGGCGACGGCGCGAACCGCTGGCCCGCAGCACACCGGCTTGATGTTGCCCATCTCTACACGCTGGCGCTCGAAAAAGGTTCCGCCGGAGCCTGCTATCACGCGATCGCTGAAGAAGGCGTTCCTCTGCGGCAGATCGCGGAGGTCATCGGCCGGCGATTACAGCTGCCCATCGTCTCCAAGTCGCCCGAGGAAGCAGCTCATCATTTTGGCTGGATGGCGTTCATGGTCGGACGCGACGGTCCGGGTTCAAGCGCGCTCACGCAGGAGCGGCTAGGCTGGCGCCCGGTCGGACCCGGTCTGATTGCTGATCTTGAGCGCGCACACAACCTCGAAATCTGAGCCATCCGCCGTGTCGGCGGCGCCTGGTTCGGCCACTTGGCATGAAATTCCAAGTGCAGAGGCGCGCCAGCTCTATCGGAGGCATAGATCAATGGGAAGACGAGCGCCGGTCTTGAGCGGTGAGGCCTGGTCGGGGTCGCGTGGGAGGCGGGACTGCTTGCCGGGTTGAGCGAGTGCGGGTCG
>JAFAHS010000510.1 GCA_019237115.1 Deltaproteobacteria bacterium | reverse complement strand
GCGGGTTGCAGAACTCAATCTCATAGCCGGAAAACGGGCTAAGACTTCGACAGCCTATGCTTCGGCGCTGACGTACTTTGTCGCCGGCCGCGCGCTGCTGGCAGAGAAGAGCTGGGACGAGCGGTACGAGCTCACCTTCGCCCTGGAGTTCCAGCGAGCTGAGTGCGAGTTTTTGACCGGCGATTTCGGGGCGGCGCAAGAACGGCTATCGATGCTGTCGCGCCGCGCCGAGGATCTGGCTGACAGTGCCGCCATCGCGCGCCTGCAAACGGAACTCTACACGGCCTTGGATCAAAGCGAGCGCGCTGTCGAGGTGGGCCTCGAATACCTCCGGCGCATCGGTGTCGACTGGTCGCCGCACCCAACGAACGAGGAGGTGCGACAGGAATATGAGCGGATTTGGCAACAGCTTGGGGACCGGCCGATCGAGGCTCTCGTCGACTTGCCTCCAATGACCGACCCGGCCTGGCGGGCGACTCTCGACGTTCTCACGGTGGTCGAGGGGCCGGCTTTTTTCACCGACCAGAATCTGCGGAGCCTCGTGGTCGCTCGGATGGTGAACCTCAGCCTGGAGCAGGGTAATAGCGACGGTTCGTGCGTCGCCTACGTCCAACTGGGCTGGTTCGTGGGACCGCGTTTCGGCGACTACCAGGCTGCGTTCCGTTTCGGCAAGCTCGCCCTCGATCTGGTGGAGAAGCGCGGGCTGGAGCGTTTCAGGACCCGTGTCTCCCAGATTTTCAGTTATTTTATCAGTCCCTGGTCAAGGCACTTACGCAATAGTGTCGAATTATTGCGACGCTCCTTCGCTACCGCGCAGGAATCCGGCGACCTCAAATATGCGGTCTATTCCTATGACCGTTTAGTCACGGTCCTCCTTGCCACCGGGGATCCACTTGGCGACACGCAGCGGGAAGCCGAGAACGGACTCGGGTTCGCACGAACGACAAAATTTGCTTACGTCGTCGACATAATCACGGGACAGCTCAGGCTCATCCGGACTCTCCGTGGCCTGACTCCGAGCTTCTCCTCTTTTAACGATGCGGAGTTCGATGAGGGCCGGTTCGAACAGCACTTGAAAACCAATCCCCACCCGGTATTCGCCGCATGCTGGTATTGGATCCGCAAGTTGCAAGCGCGCTTTTACGCAGGGGACTACACCTCCGCCCTTGCGGCGGCATCGAAGGCTCAGCCGCTGATGCAGACTGGGCCCGGGCATTTTGAATGGGTTGAATACCGCTTTTATGACGCGCTTGCTCGGGCAGCTCGGTACGACTCTGCGACGTCCGAGGAAAAGGTGCGAGATCGCGAGGTCCTCGCCGCTCATCACAAGCAGATGGTTGCGTGGGCGAAGAATTGCCCAGACAATTTCGAGAACCGCGCGGCACTGGTCGGTGCCGAGATCGCTCGCATCGAAGGCCGGGAGCTGCGCGCCCAGCGCCTGTATGAGAAAGCCATACGGTCGGCGCGCGAGAACGGCTTTGGCCAGAACGAGGGCATTGCGAACGAACTCGCCGCGAAGTTCTATCTCAGCCGATGCTTTGAGACGAGCGCATACGCGCATCTTCGAAACGCCCGCTACTGCTATCTCCGCTGGGGTGCACTCGGCAAGGTGCGGCAGATTGACCAATCTTACCCTGCGCTCTTCGAGGAACAGACCTCTTCCTCGTCCATCACCACAATCGGCACGCCGGTCGTGCAGCTGGACGTCGGGGCGGTCGTCAAGGCTTCGCAGGCCGTGTCTAGCGAGATCGTCCTCGATAAGCTTATCGAAGCCCTGATGAGGATCGCGGTCGAACATGCTGGCGCGGAGCGGGGCGCGTTGATTGTTGTTCGCAGCGATGAGCTCCGGATTGAGGCGGAAGCCACGACCGGACCTGGCATGATTGAAGTTTCTCTTCGCCATGCTGCAATCAACCTGACCGATCTCCCCGAATCCGTGCTCCGTTACGTGATTCGCACGCGGGAGAGCGTGGTCCTCCACGATGCTTGCCTCGCGAACCTCTTTTCAGAGGACGCATATCTGGGGCGGGGACGAGCCAGATCCGTTCTCTGCCTACCGATCGTAAAGCAGGCAAAACTCGTCGGCGTACTCTATCTCGAAAACAATCTGACTGCGGGCGCCTTTACGTCGGATCGAATCGCGGTGCTG
>JAFAHS010000414.1 GCA_019237115.1 Deltaproteobacteria bacterium | reverse complement strand
TAGTCGTTCTCGTCTACGTGGTGCTTGGGCTTGTCGAAGTCGAAGACATCGGGCGCAGACTCCGGGCGATGGAGAACCGGGAGGTCTCGCGGGTCCTGCTCGAGGGCAGCATGGCGACTGCTGCCAAGTTCCGCATATACCTGCTGGTCAGAACGCTAATGAGTGTGATGACCGGGGCGCTCGTCTGGGCCTTCGTCACTTTTGCGGGGCTGCCGCTGGCGGCCGAATGGGGCGTCGTCGCCTTCGCACTGAACTACATCCCCGTCATCGGTCCCTTCATCGCCACCGTGTTTCCGACCTTGTTCGCATTGACACAGTTCGCGTCGTGGCAGGCTGCCCTTGCCGTCTTCGCCGGCTTGAACGTCATCCAGTTCGTGGTCGGCAGCTATATCGAGCCGCGCATCTCGGGGCGTGCCCTCGCCATCTCCCCGTTCGTCGTGCTGTTCGCCGTCTTCCTGTGGACATTCGTATGGGGCCTGTTCGGTGCCTTCATCGGGGTTCCGATAACCATCGCGGTGCTTACCTTCAGCGCACAACATCCTTCAAGTCGCTGGCTTGCCGACCTGCTGGGAGCTCCGGCCGGTGGCGTGGCTGCTAGGAGGGCAGGCTGACCCGCCAATTCACTCGCGCACCTCGTTCCCCGGGATCTCGATTCGCTCGGGTGCCAGCAGGCAAAGCCGCCCATCAGGGCTAGCCGCGAGCGTGTGGAGCTGGAAGTAGGTGGGCTTATCGTTGGTTGCCTCCATCACCGGGGAAGGGGCGGAAATGATTCGAATGCCGGCGCACTCCCCAAGCCAGTCAATGTGGCGGTGGCCATGCATCGCCACGATCCTGCCACCCAACGGTTGGAGCTGGCGCACGAACCAGCTGCCGTTGATCAGCGCTGTCCCGATCCGTTCCGAGAGAGCCTTCGCCGCCTTTGGGTATTCCACCAAGTGGTGATGGAGAGCGACAATCCAATGCGCGCGAGGAAACTGTCGCGCGGCGGCGGCGATTCCCCGCGCCTGCCCTACCGGAACGAGGCCGAGTGCGTTGGTAAAAGAGAAATGCGTCTCGGCGGAGGAGTTGAGCAGCACCACACCAAGTCCGTCCTCGGTCTGGGGTGGCAGCACCATGGGAAAGACGTTCGCCCAGACCTGAGCCAATCCAGCCGAGAGGCGAAGCGACCCCGCATCGGCGAAAGCCGAGATAGCATGACGGTAGGGCGCCAGCGCGCTGGACAGCGTGTGGCCCAGTTGTCCCGTCACGGGATCAACCACCCGTACCCGGTCACCCTGGACCGCCGCGATTGCCGAGAGCGCTCGCATCTGGCGCAGGCGCTTGCCGGGGCTGGTCGGAAGATCAAGCCGCGCGGGGTTGGTGCGGTCAACGACGTTGACATCGTGATTGCCGGGCAACACGAGCACGCGCGCTGCCAGCTGCGGATAGCTTGCCAGCGTCGCTAAGAACTCCGCCCATTCGGCCGAGCGTCCGGAATCGGTTAGGTCGCCGGTAATGAGAAGGAGGTCGACAGACCGTTCGGCATCGATCGCCTCCAGTCGTGCAAAGACCCGCCCCAGCCTCTCGTTGCCGCAGGGGCCCGATCGCCCGCTCTCGATGCGAAAGCCGTAGCGCTCACCGACGACGTGAAGATCAGACAAATGCGCGATGCGCCAGGTCGGGCTGCCCTGGGGCGGCAAGTCGTAGGCCAGCAGGTCCCGGGGCTGATCCATGGTCGCGTCGGCGATACCCCACACGAGGGCGGTCGCCGCCAGATAGGCGGCCAAAAGGACGACCGTATTGGCCAGCGCCGGGCCGAGAAGCCGGTGAGGCGAGCCCAGGTCAGCGACTTCACCGATCCAGCGTGAGGCCGGCCACGCGAGCATCACGACCCACAAAGCGACCCCGCACAGTATGAGCCCGGCGCCTGCGGCAGTAGCGGCGCGCAGGCGCGCGCGCCACTCAGCGCTAGCCTCCCGCATCAGCCGATCCGACAGGTGTAGCAGACCCTCGCGACACAGCGCGTAACCCGGCTGAACAACCAGCGAATTCAGTGACCAGAATCCCTGCTCGGCGACGCGGAACAGCGGTCTTCCCCCGAACCACCCCAATGCGGCGACCAGCAAGAGCAGCAGCAGCGGCCAAACCTCGTAAAGGGGTGCAGCGATTTTTCTAGAAAGGGTTGCTAGCCACCCCGAGATGATCAGCGGAGTCAGGCCAAGCAGTAACCCCGGCACCACGATCAGGAGTAGCCAGGCCAGCGCCAGCTTCGGCAAACTGATCTCGGCCAGGAGGCTGCCCGCGATCGCAAGCAGCGATCGTTGCTTGGTGCTGGACGCATCATCCTCGACGTCGCCGAGGCGCGGATCTATGAGCTGAGTCATGGAACGACGGGCCTGAATCGACAAAGCCGCGATGCTCTGCTTTTTCGGATCGCAGCTCGAGGCGACCTTGTGGCAAATACGAACGCGTCAAGCGGCAGCTTTGCACGGGCGTGTTCTCCCATCAAGATTCGACTGCGTCATAAACATTGGGGATGTTTGGGGAGGCAACCACGTCAGAGCTCGCCAGCAAAACGCCGCGAACCGATGGAGTTGTGGGGTGAGTTACTTAAGGAGTATCGACTCTGTCGGTTTTGCCTTCCCTCCGTCCGACTCGGTGCACCGATCATAAACCAACTCAGCAGCGCAATACCGCCACGCTCCATTCGAGCCAGACTATTTTTCAAACCTGAGGCCGAGTTTGCTGAAACCTGACCTTCGGATACAGGAAGCCTCGGCGTTTTCAGGTTTGCTGGGTTTTCGGTTCCGCATCGTTTGAATTCGATCAATACACATTTTCACCGGATCCTCGTTTTGCAACTTTCAATACATCAACCACACCACGAAAGCCGGAGCGTCCGGCCGATTCGGGTGTGATACCGGCAAAGCTGATCGGCCGGATCGAGGTGACCCCGACGAATCCACTCGGTAGCGTCCATCAACCTTGACATAGGATTTGACAGTAAATTGACGACCTTGTCTTCGGCCAAGTAAGCAAGGCGATTACCAACTTGTAGGCTGTTAGGAGCACTTTACTTGTCCCTCTTAAGTGCGAGGAACGCGAGACTGCGAGATATAGGTTGTAATGTCATTGCCTTCCCTCACTGACGAGGACGCGAGCCACGCAGATCCAACCAAGGATCGGGTCATGGCGACGGAGAAAAATAGTAGCAACAGAGCTCGCTCTATTCGAACTAACGAACGCAGGAACGGCTCAGCCTAGTCCCTCATGCGCGCTGTTCTACCTCCAACGCGATGTTGGCAGTGCCATCAAAGAGTGGCGGAAGCTAATTGCATATTGACAGCCGATTAGTTATGGTACGCGGGTTGGATTCTTAATCCATGCGCCGCACACCATCATTGGTGTGGTAGCCACGCGACTTGATAAGAAGTTTTGATTGAGAAACAGTCTGACACGAGAAAAGACTGTGCGTGTGCTGCTCGGAGGGGGCCCAGAGAGATAGTGCTCGATCCTCGCGCATCAGGTTCGTGAAGAGGGGTCGAAACATGAAACACCGTAATTTTCTAGCCTGGTTGGCCGTAGTCCTCTTGTTGACGGTCTCGGGCTGTAAAATGCTCCTGTCCAGTAGCATCATGGAGAAAACCGGGTCTGGGCAACCCGTCTCCGGTGTAGAGAGCAGCTTTGGAGTTTTGCACCTCACCTACCCGCAGGACCTGACCGAATTCACGAACATGGATCTGGTTCGGGCGTGTCCGAGCGGCATTCTCACCAACGTTACGACCGAACTTAAGTTCCGCGAATGGGTGGTTTTTCAGTACTACAAAGTATCCGCCAGCGCGATTTGTGTTCCTCCACCTCCACCACCACCTCCGCCTCCTCCACCTGCTCCGCCACCACATGAGAAGCTAGTGCTGCGCGGGGTCCACTTCGATTTCGACAAAGCAAAGATTCGCCCAGAGGATATGCCTGTACTAGATGAGGCCGCCGAGACCTTGCGGGCCAACCCGAGTATGAAGGTGGAGGTGAACGGCTACACCGACGCGATCGGCTCCTATGCATACAACCTGCGTCTTTCCAAGCGTCGTGCCGAGGCGGTGGTGGCATACCTGGAGAGCAAGGGTATTTCTGCAGATCGTCTGATTCCGCAGGGCTTCGGCAAAACCAATTTTGTGGCAACCAACAAGACTGCCGAAGGCAGAGCGCAGAATCGTAGAGTCGAACTAGTTCCGGTCGGTCAGTGAGTAGAGGTGACCGCTTCGTTGCAAGGAGGAAAAGGGTTATGAAGTATTCTCTCTTGAAAACAACCACGATGGTCCTTGGCCTGTGCGTCATGCTCTCCGGCTGCGTTTGGCTCAGGTCCAGCTCCATCGGCGACCGTGGCGGGAGCGGGCAGACGGTGCGGGTTTCGACAGGTGACTACGGGATACTTCACCTCACGACCCCGGACGGGATAACCGAGGCCGCCAACTCGCAGCTCGTCTCACAGTGCCAGGGCAAGCTAACCAACCCACAGACGGAAATGGCGATGCGCGAGTGGATTCTAATCCAGTGGTACACGGTTAACGCCACTGCGGTGTGCCAGTAAGCGGGCCGCTCAGAGGGCCCGGGGGTTGTCATCCGGGTCAACGGCAGCCCACGAGTGCAGGCAGCTCTATTTTCCCGGCCTAGAGGTGGAACGCCGACAAACCGCCATCACAAAGGCAAACTTTGCCAGTTCAGGAGAGCGAGAGGCAATAACGAAGGCTATTCAAAAACTCCCTGCAGGTTTCCTCCTTGGCCTATTTCGCGCGCCTTCGTTCTAGCCTGCCTAGCGCTCTCGGACCTGGCATCTCGAGCTCCTTCGATAACGCGTTCTGGGATCCCCTCCACCGATTCTTGCCAGAACAATACGCACCGATTAAACCCCGTCTCAGCGAGGAGGTGCACCTTATGACCAGGCGACGGACGCTTCTAGTGGCGGCAGCATTGGCTCTCGGCATCGGGCTGACTGGATACGCTTCAGCGCAGACAAGTGCGCCTTCGCCAGCATCGGGAGCGGTGGCGGGCGTCGCGGCCGCAACGCAATTGATCATTCATGGCAAGATTGCGGCGGTGGACGAGAGCAAAAAGCTGGTGACGCTTGAGGCCAACGGAAGGAAGGTAACCTTCACAGTTGAGAATCCCTACAACCTCAAAGCGGCGAAAGTCGGCGACCCGGTTGTCGTGCACTACTACGAAGTGGTCTCGGTCCGAAAGAAGAAGCCCGGTGAAACCGTACCGGCCGTTTCATTGAATGAGGGGATCGCGACCGCGAAGAGCGGCACCCCCGGGGCGGTAGCGGGGGAGCGCACCAGCGTCCTAGTGACAGTCGAGGAGGTCGACCAAGCGAACGGGACCGTGACGCTAAAGGGCCCCGACGGATCGGTCGAGAAAGTGAAGGCGAGAGATCCGAAAAATCTCCAACACCTCAAGGCTGGAGACGAGTTGGTGGTTACCGTTTCCCGCTTGACGGCCATAGCTCTCGACAAAGAATCGGCTGGCTGAGCCAGGTGTCGTCGAACCCCTCGCGATCGAAAGAACACGGCAGTCGATCTAGCGTATTGGGGGTGGGTGTTTTCTCCACTCGCACGGGCTCAAAACGTTTTCCGTTCGATTTCTCTGCTGCGTTTTCGTTGGCGTCGCTTAAGCACTTGCCGCAACGGCGCCCAAAGCTCAGCTAGTGTCGGCGACCAACAACGCCGGTCAGGAGCGCATCGCAAAACGAAACGGAGTCGCTGCGGTTCCGACGTTGCTTTGAGACAGTTCAGGCGCGTCAGGTAGAACTATGCGAGGATCTTCACCGGATCGGTGGCGCCGACACTATCGACGCTCATCTGGGCAGGGATAGAAAATGAACTATCGAGAAACGCGCTATCGAGAAACGCGCCATAATCCGATAGGAAGGGGGAGAGCGGTGGTGTTTACAAAACTAGCGAGCGCTCCGCGGTCGAGGAGCCGATACCAGCGTCGCGGGCGCAGGTCCGTCCGAGCTTATCCCTCGGCACGGCCTCCTCAACGCAGGCTCTTCGACTTGTAGGCGTTGCTCACTGCACCCGGGATGACACCGGGCAGCATTCTGCGGGCGGATCCACATTAGGCCAGGGGAGAGCGGCATGGACTTCGGGATCTTTTACGAGATTCAGGTTAACAGCCCGCTGAAGCATCGGGAACGCGAGGCGCAAGTCTTTCACCAGGTGCTGGAACAGGTAGCTCTGGCGGAGGAGGTTGGCTTCAGCAACTTCTGGAGTGTCGAGCACCATTTTCAACCCGGATTCTCGCACTGTTCCGCGCCCGAGGTGCTGTATGGTGCGCTCAGCCAGCGGACCTCGAAGATCCGTATCGGGCATGCGGTTGTGTTGCTCCCGTTCCCCTACAATCATCCGGTGCGTGTTGCGGAACGAATCGCAACGCTCGACATACTGAGCAAAGGCCGTGTCGAGGTTGGCACCGGGCGCTCGGCCACGATCCAGGAGTTGGGCGGATTCAACATCCCCCCAGACGAAACGCGCGCCCGATGGGAAGAGGGGCTGCGAATTCTGCTCAATATCTGGAACAGCCAGGATGGCACATTTTCCTGGAAGGGGCGCTACTTCGACATACCCGAGCGGACAGTGGTGCCAATGCCGATACAAAAGCCGCACCCACCCCTCTGGCTTGCTTGTAGCAACGAAGACACCCACACGCTGTGCGGAAAGATGGGTCTGGGATTGCTGACTCTAGTGGTGATGCTCGATCCCGACGAGGTCGCTCGCCGCATTCAGCTCTATCGCGATGCGCTCAAGGAAGTGCAGCCGCTGGGGTCGAAGATCAATAATCGAGCCGCCGTCTTCTATATGGTGCATTGCGCGGAAACAGATAAGCTGGCGCGAGAGAACGCCGAACGCGCCTTCATGTCTTACGTCAACACCATATTCACCGTGGGCGGGCAGCTGCAGGTCGCTGTCAAGGAAGGTACTCGCGATGTCCCGCAGCGTGCCGGCGCCAACCTGCCCAAGGGCGTAACGCGGGACCAGGTCAACATGGACTACCTGCTCAGGAACCGCACCGTTATCTGTGGCAGTCCGGACACCTGTATCAGACAACTCGAGCACATCCAGAAAGTTACCGGACTGGACCATCTGATGGGCATGCAACAGTTCTGGTCGATACCCCACGACAAGGTGATGAGATCAATCGAGCTGTTTGGCAGGCACGTCATCCCGCGTTTCGCGCGGAACTGACAAGTAGTCAGCCCCGCCCGGAGGCCCAAGAGGGTGAGACTCAACGACAAAGTTGCGATTGTCACCGGCGCCGCGTCCGGCATCGGCAGAAGCACCGCGCAGGTATTTGCGCGTGAAGGATGCAAAGTCGCATTGCTCGATGTTAACCAGGACGGTCTCAATGAGACCTTGAAGAGCATCGGCGACGAGCAGGCGCTGGTC
Source organism: Deltaproteobacteria bacterium (assembly GCA_019237115.1). Taxonomy (GTDB): domain Bacteria; phylum Desulfobacterota; class Binatia; order Binatales; family Binataceae; genus JAFAHS01. The sequence goes on along the minus strand of JAFAHS010000414.1, from coordinate 61,152 downwards.
GCTCCAGCCGACGTCTCACGCACCGAAGATGTCAAGCGAGCAATCGACCTGGCCGCCTCGCGGTTTGGCAAGCTCACCACGATGGCGAACTGCCACGGAATCTCGCTGCTGGAGGACACCAGGATAGTCGATGTGCCAGAGGAGGTTTTCGACCGCACCATCGCGGTCAACCTGCGCGGCATCTTCCTGCTCTGCAAGTACGGTGTTCCTCACCTCAAGCGCGCCGGCGGCGGAGCGATCGTCAATTTGGCTTCCACCGCGGCGCTCCGCGGCGGTGGCGGAACCTCGTACACGGCCAGCAAGGGGGGAGTAGCGGCCATCACCCGAGTGGTCGCTTTCCAGAACGCGGCCGAAAACATCCGCTGCAACGCGATCTACCCGGGTCCGGTCGACACGCCGATGCTTCAGATCTCTATGAAGAAGTTGGGTCTCAAGACGATGACTTCGGGCCCGGGCATCGTTCCGCGCATCGCGCGTCCCGAGGAAGTCGCCAGCCTGATTTCCTTCCTGGTTTCGGACGAGGCCGCCTACATTACCGGGGCAGCCTATACGATCGATGGCGGCGCCACCCAGCATTGAAGGTTGCCATCGCAAGGGGAATCTCAGATGCCGGACAACTGGCGTGAAGTCGCAAGCCGCGTACGCAACTGGGGCAAATGGGGCGATTCCGATCAGATCGGAACGCTCAACTACATCACGCCCGAGAAGATCGTCGCGGCCAGTCGCCTGGTCAAGCGGGGACGCAGTTTCCCGCTCTGTGCGCCCTTCGAAGCTGACGGACCCTGGAGCGGTTCTTTCTTTCGCCGTAATCCGATCCGCCTGATGGTCGTGCATGGCGGCGACGAGCAGATCGCAGATCATCTGGAAGGATTCGGGGGCAGTGTAGGCGAGGCGTTCAAGTCCCTGTACCAGGGACCGATGCGCTTCGCTGACGACGTAATCGTGATGAATCTACAGTCCGGCACACAGTGGGACGCCCTGTCCCACGTCTGGTACGAGCATCAACTCTACAATGGCTATCCGGCTTCGGCAGTTACCGGCCTGGGCACCACCAAAAACGGAATCGAGAAGGTGGCTGAACGCGGCCAAATAGTAACTCGCGGTGTCTTGCTCGACGTGGCACGCAAAAACGGGCTCAAGCATCTGGCGCCCAACACCGTCGTTACGCCCGAGGAACTCGACGCGACGTCCAGGGCGCAAAACCTCAGGGTCGAGCAGGGCGACGTGGTGCTGGTGCGCACCGGATGGTGGGGACGCTTCGTGGAGACCCGCGACGGCGGGGCGTTCCTGCGCGGATCGCCCGGGCTGAGTTGGCGCTGCGCCGAATGGTTGTATGACAACAAGGTAGCGGCGGTGGCGGTTGATAATGTTGCCGTCGAGGTCAGCCCCGCGGAGATCGAAGACACTCCCCTGTTGCTGCACCTGCTGACGTTGCGGGAGATGGGATTGATGCTTGGCGAGATCTGGGCGCTGGATGAGCTCGCCACCGACTGCGCTCAGGACATGATCTACGAATTCATGTTGGTCGCACAGCCACTGTTGATTCCGGGTGCCGTCGGCTCCCCGGTCGCGCCGCTGGCGATAAAATGAGAACGTCATTCGATACGAAAATACTGTGGTGGGAGGGCCGCCCGTGGACCTGAGTCTGTTTTTCGAGCTCGAAACCTCGAATCTCTCCGAGGCTAACGTGAAGCGCATTTTCGATCAGTGCATCGAGCAGACGATGCTCGCCGACCGGCTCGGCTTCCGTTCCGTATGGTTTACCGAGCATCACTTTCTGCCCGGGTTTTCCTACAGCGCCTCGCCAGAGCTCGTCCTGGCGCATCTGGCCGCCAAGACCAAGAACATCCGCCTGGGCCACGGGATCGTGCTGCTGCCCTTCCGCATCAACCATCCCCTGAGGGTGGCTGAACGCATCGCGACCCTGGATTTGCTGTCGAACGGCCGGGTCGAGTTCGGCGGAGGGCGCGCAATCTCTGAATCGGAACTCTCCGCTTTTGAGGTCAATCCGGACGATACTCGCCCGCAGTGGGAGGAAGCGTTGAGCATCCTTCCGAAGATGTGGACACAAGAGAACTTCCACTACGAAAGCCAGACGCTGCGGGTGCCCCAGCGCCAAGTCGTGCCGAAGCCGGTTCAAAAGCCGCATCCTCCCATGTGGGTGGCGTGCACTCAGCCGGCCACGCTGGAATTCGCGGCCGATCATGGCCTGGGCGCGCTGGGCTTCGGAATCGGGCAGGGCCAGTCGAATGATTTCGTTCGCCTCTACCGTGAGCGGATCAAGAACTGCAAACCGATCGGTGCGATGGTCAACAACAAATTTGCGTTGTTGACTTTCACGCTATGCTGCGACAGCGACGAGGAAGCCTTGGCGATTCAGGGACCCAACTTCAGAATGTACGGTGACGCGGTGCGCAATCTGTTCGCGCCGTGGATCGATGGTAAGCCTCCGCGCTCTTACGAATGGTTCATGAAATATTGGAAAGAAACCGCCTATGATGCGGCGCGTTCGGTACCGATGTCAGAGATCGTCAAGGCCGGCGGCGCCTGCATCGGCAGTCCCGAAACCTGCCTCAAGGTCCTCCAATATCTCTCGGACGCGGGGGTGGACGAAGCCCTGCTCTTCATGCAGATGTACACGACACCGCACGAAAAGATCATGCGATCGATCGAGTTGATAGCCAGTAAAGTGATGCCCAGGCTTAAGCCCTCGCCCGAGCCCGCACGCTGAAATCATAAGCCGCCGATGGCCAGGGTAGTCGTCGAAGCGAGCGTGCCAAACCCGATGCGCGACGGCGTAGGTCTGTTCGCGGACCTCTATAGACCCTCTCTTTCGGGGCAATACCCAGTGCTCCTCCAGCGTACTCCGTATGATAAAGGCGCAGGAGGTGCGCTGTTTCTGGACGCTTTCCGTGCGCCCCAACAGAACTATGCAATGGTCATCCACGACGCTCGCGGGCGCTGCAGCTCGGGAGGTGAATTTGCTTCGTGAGCGATATCCCGGACGGCTACCACACGATGCGCCGGTCAACCGGTGTATGAAGAAATCAACCAAGTTGTTCAACGCGACCATGGACGAAGATGTGATTGGAAGATGGTCCGCTATTTTCGCGGAAAGTGGATGTGAATGAACCAAAAACCGAAATCTCAGTCGCACGCGCTGCACTCGGCACCTGCGGGCGCGCAAGAGGCGGTTTTTTGTAAGTCGGGTGCGGGTCCAGCTTTGTCGGTCAGACATCTCTCGAAGCGATTCGGTGACCGGCTCGCGTTCAACGACGTCTCCTTCGAGATCGGCTACGGCGAGGTGTTCGGCTTCCTCGGCCCCAACGGCGCCGGTAAGACGACGACGGTGCGAACACTCGGCACGCTCATTGCCCCGACCTCGGGCTCGGCGGCGGTTGCCGGTCTTCCGCTCACACCTGAGAACGGCCTGGAGATCCGCAGGCGGATCGCGATCATGCCTGAGTCACCGGGACTCTTCCTACGCTTGAGCGTCGTCGAGAACCTCGCATGCTTCGCCGACCTCTACGAGGTGCCCGATCCAGACGATCGCATCGCGAGCTCGCTGGAAGCAGTCAACTTGGCGGACCGGGCTCAGGATACCTGCGGCGCCCTGTCCAAGGGTCTACGCCAGCGGGTCGCCCTGGCCAGGGCGCTGCTCAGCGACCCTGAGGTGCTGTTCCTCGACGAGCCGACCTCCGGCCTCGACCCGGTCGCCGCTAAAGAGGTCCACGAACTGATCGTCGGACTCCGAAAGCGGGGCGTCACGATATTCCTAACCACCCATCGCCTCGAGGAAGCAGAACGCCTGTGCGATCGCGTCGCCATCCTGAACACGACCCTGCGCACGATAGGCCGCCCCGACGAGCTCCGGGACCAACTGTTCGCCAGGACTCTCGTGATCCGAACCTGCTCTCCGCTTCCGGATCCCGACCGGGTATTCCGCGGCCTTACGGGAGTCAGCGGCTGGAGCATGAACGGCCAATCCGAATACGTTGTTACGGTCTCAGACCCTGTGGTCGCCGCGCCAGGAGTGACTCGCGCACTGGTGGCAGCCGGCGCCGACGTGCTAGCCATCGGCGAGTCGTATCACTCACTCGAGGACGTGTACCTCGAGCTGGTCAACGAGGACGTGAAGGCAGATCCGAGGTCAGCGTGAGCAAGAGGCGAATCGGGGCTATCTTCCACAAAGAGCTGCGCGAGTACCGTCGCAACCGCTCGGTGCTGGTTGCGTTGGCGATCTTCCCGCTCATCTTCCTGATTCAACCGATCGTTGTTGTGTACATCGTGCCCGCGTCGAAGGCAGCCCAACTCAGCCACGGCCATGTGCTGCTTTACATGCTCGCCCTCCCGGTGCTCACCCCCGCCATGCTCGCCGCTTACGCGGTCGCCGGCGAGCGCGAGCAGGGCACCCTCGAGCCGGTACTGACAACGCCGATTCGTCGCGAAGAATTCCTGCTGGGCAAGGCGCTGGCCGTCCTCGCTCCGTCGACTGGAATCGCGTATGCAGCCTTCGCGTTCTTCCTTGCCTTCGTCGCACTCTTTGCGCATCCCGCCATTGCATCGGCGATCCTCCAGGGTCCGGACATCCTCGCCCAGGTGCTCTTCACGCCGCTCCTCGCCGCGTTTTCGATTTGGATCGGTGTCGCTATCTCCACCCGATCGAGGGACGTCCGAGTCGCACAACAGCTTAGCCTCCTCGGGAGTCTCCCGGTGGGCGTGGCCACCTCGCTCATCGCATTCGACGTGATTCACGCGACGCTCGGCCTTGCGATCGGACTTGCGGTGCTTTTGTTGCTCGCCAACGCGCTGGGTTGGAGGATCGCGGTGCCGATGTTCGACCGCGAGAGGCTTTTAACCGCTACAGGATGATGAGCTGGTGGCGGTGACAGACTTTGAGTCGTAGCGGCCTTCGAAAAGACGAACACCATCGGTCACGAGCCTCGAATTGTCAAAGGCTTCGCTGCGTCGGCCGCTAAGAGGGTCTTTGTCAGCCATTTGCGATCGCCTTTGTGCTCCGAAAAAAACTTCGTGGCGTCGCCTCGGTGGCAGATTATCCTCGGAGAACTATCCGGAGTGCTCGACCGCGGGCATCACATAGCGATCGAGAACTTGCAGCGCGACCCGGCCCTGCCGATCGCTGGTGTACATCCCCGAGTTCAGAGCGACCACCATGTCAAGCTCCGGTATGACGTACAGCCGCTGTCCGCCAAGCCCCACCGCGGCCGTCCATTTCACTTCGTGGCCATCAACCAGCGAACGGCCCAGCCAGAACTGGTATCCATAAAAAAACAGAAACTCACCCATGATGTGTGGCGCGCTGGCCGCATCGATCCAGGCCGAGGAGACCACCTGGGTTCCGTTCCATGACCCTCGTTGAAGAATCAACTGCCCTATCTTCGCTAGATCCCGTGGGCGCAATCGAAGGCCGCCGGCCGCGTGCGGGCTGCCGTTGGGCTGTTTGTACCAGCTGAAGTCGGTGATTCCGAGCGGCGCGAATAACAGCGTGGCCGCCAGCTGGTCGACGGCCTTTCCGGTTGCCTTTTTCAGAATCGCACCCAGCAACTCCGTCGATCCGGAGTTGTAGTTCCAGATTTTGCCCGGCTGAGCAGCCAGGTCAGGCGCCAACGCGGCACGCAAGGGATCGGACGAACGGTCCATCACGATCTCACTGTTATCCGGACTCGTATAGGGAACATCTTCCTCATGCCACTCAAGCCCCGAAGACATCGTAAGTAGATCGCGAATCGTGATGCGGCTTTTCTCCGGAGTGCTAAGGTCGGCGTACTCGGGGAAAAAAGAGAGTACTGGCGCGTCGATGCTTTTGATCCATCCGCGATCGATCGCAATTCCCATCACCAACGACACCACGCTCTTGCTTACCGAACGCTCGTCATGGCGGACGGTTGGCCCAAACGTCACGATTCCGGCCTTGCTGCCGAGATGCTCATCGTCACCGGTAAAGTATTGCTCGAACACCAGCTTTCCATGGCGGACAACCAGCACCGCGTGAACGTTGTCAAGCGTCGACTCGGCGAGCCACTTGACCATCGGGCAGAGTGCGGCCTTCGACAGGCCCACGCTCTCGGGCGTCGCGACTTGCCAGCTGTCGATGCTGCCGATCGGGTCCCCGCACGCGTTCGGGTCCGCGCGCGGCACTGCAACCGTCGCACGCTTGCAACCCGCGATTGCGAGCGCGACGATCAGCGCACCGAGAACCATCGTTCGGCTGGTCACGCAATCTTGGAGCATTGTTCTTCCCGATTCTGCCGGACTCTGCCACGCAACTCGACCGCTTGCGTTTCTCGGAAGGCGTTTCGCCGGGCTAGCTCACGCCGGCGACGACGCAACCGTGAGACCCAGAGCTATGGCGGCGCAAACGAAGATCGGCGCGCCATCGGTTTCGACACACTCAAGTTCGCGATCGGGATCATCGGACCGAATCCGGTTTCTCGACTTTCAACAACAGCTGGAACGAAATAGGCGCCGCTGACTGCAATATTAATCTCATCGAGGGCCGGTCAGCACAGCTTAGCGAGTAGCGGCGGCAGGCCAAACTGCCCAAGCCGCGACGAGAAGGCCGGTACTCGCGATAAGATCGGCTGGAACCGACAAGAGTTTGCGAATGGCACGGTTGGCAGCGCCTTTTATCGGCCCGGCGATCCAAGGTTTGCTCGGCCAGACCAGGTCCAACACCGCCTCTTCGCACAGGGAGGCACTCGTCAAAGCGCTGGTTGATATTAAGGCGGCGAGAATCGCCGCAGAGCCGCCAGGTGAGATGATCCACTGCCGCTCCGTTTCTTGCTGCCGAAAACCAACATAGGCCATTCATCTGATCATGAAAAATCCCAGGACGAAAATATGGCTCGAAACCGTTGCGATCTCTGTCCTTGTCGCGCTCGCGCTGTTCGTTTCGGCGGGAACAATCGATTACTGGCAGGCATGGACCTATCTTGGAGTGAGCGCGGTGTCGAGCGTTCTTGTCATACTCTTCATATCGAAAGACCCCATCCTGCTTGAGAACCGGACCAGGGCCGGCCCGACAGCCGAGCAGCGAACCATTCAAAAGATTATCGTGCTGTGCGCGGGACTCCCGGCCATCGCCGCGTTCGTGGTCCCCGGGCTTGACCGCCGTTTGGGCTGGTCCAACGTTCCATGGTGGCTTTCCATCCTGGGCGACATACTCATAATAGTTGCAATGTCGATGGTGTTCCGGGTGTTCAAAGAAAACTCTTTCGGATCTGCCACCGTCGAAGTCGCCAAAGGTCAAAGAGTGATCTCCACCGGCCCCTACGCGGTGGTGCGCAACCCGATGTACGCGAACGCGGCAGTGTATTTCATTGGAATGTCCTTAGCGCTCGGCTCCTACTGGGGGCTCATCGCCTCTGCCCTTACGATCCTCGGTCTCGTGTGGCGACTCTTCGACGAAGAGAAATTCCTTGCCAAAAATCTGCCCGGCTATGCGGAATACTGCGCGAAAGTGCGTTGGCACCTGATACCGGGAATTTTTTAGATTCCTGGACTCATTTCCAATCTTGATCGAACGTGCATATCCCCTCAGGTAGCGATTACTGGGTACATAACGCTATTCATTCGGTCGAAAACTCCCAAAGGTCAGCGTCGGCGCTTGCCGCCCACCGCGAACTATCGACTTCGATCTTTTTCATACCGGAAGAGATCGATCACCATGTCCCCGTCGTGGAATGAATCACCGGTGAGGCGGTGTCTACCTCCGCGCACTGCGAGTGCCCAAAAGTTGCGCCAAGCATTTCAGTGCATCGCGCGGCTACGGTGGAGCCGACGCCGCAGCTTTAGATGAGCGCACCGACCGACGGAAGGCCAGTGTGGTTGGCGTCCGGGCGGTTCCGTTCGACACCGAATCGACCTGACGTTACACTTTCTCAGTGTCCAGGCAATTTCTCTGGTGACATCTGACGAGGAGAGTGCGCCGATGACACGAATCATTATTAAACCACCTGGCGACTTGTCCGATGGCTTCGTCCAAGCTCTGAATCTGCTCAAGCAAGACGGTCTCAAACCTGCTGCGGGTACTAAGCTGGTTTCACGATATGGCGTCATAGTGGTCGACGACGGGCAGGTTCGAACCGCTATCGAGAGCCTTCGTGCGGCCAATATGCAAGCCACCCTCGATTAGTAAGGATCTTGGTTTGAACTCAGGATGGGCTGGACCTTGGTGGGATGTTCGGCCTTTTCGTTTCATTGCCAGCGCGCTGTGGCCGCTTAGTTTCGCGGTCCGTCTCACGCGAGGATGGTACCGGGGGGCGGAGCCGGTGATGCTCACGGAAATCCGAACCAAACTCGAAATTGCTTGGAGTCTCGTGGGTCGTAAGCAGCGTCGAAGCGGGTTCTCGAGTCCACCAAGACAAGAGTGATCCAGCAGTGGAGAACATTTTGAAAGTAGGGCGCATTCTTGGCGGGATGAACCTAAGGCTTTTCATAGCGCCCGGAGGCATCGCCAAGGACGATCATCCTGGATGAGCCAGGCAAGTTACATCGATCATCGAGGAGCATCCAATGTCAGAGTCGGAACACTATGAACTGCTGGTTCTGGGCAGCGGAGAAGGCGGTAAATTTCTCGCATGGCATATGGCACAGACGGGGCATCGAAGCGCGGTCGTTGAACGGAAACTGATCGGCGGCTCGTGCCCCAACACTAACTGTTTGCCGAGCAAGAACGAGATCTGGAGTGCCGAGGTCGCGCACCTGATCTATCGCGGGGCAGAGTTCGGCACGCCGGTGTCTTCAGCACGGGTGGATATGGCGAAGGTGCGGGCTCGCAAGCAGGAAATGATCGACGGCCTGATCGCAATGCACCTCGACAAGTACCGGCAAAGTGGAGCGGAACTGATAATGGGTACTGGCAGTTTCGTCGCACCGAAGACGATCGGGGTCAAGCTGAACGATGGGGGCGCACGAGAACTAATCGGCGACCGCGTGGTCATCAATATTGGAACACACGCGACCATTCCGGAGGTGCCGGGACTGGCCGCCAGCGCACCTCTCACAAACATCGAGGCGCTCGAGCTGGACCGGCTTCCATCCCATCTGATTGTGGTCGGGGGCGGCTACGTGGGTCTCGAGCTTGCGCAGGCCTATCGACGTTTTGGGAGTCGGGTGACGATCATCGAGCGTGGCCCCCAACTGCTCGCGCGGGAAGATCCCGACATCGCCGAATTTGTGCGCCAAATTGTAAGCGATGAAGGAGTAGCGGTGCTGCTTTCCGCCGAGTTGCTCAGTGTTGAAGGTCGTTCCGGCGGGGCAGTGACTGTCGTGGTGGGAACCGCGCAAGGGACCGAGAGCATTGAGGGCAGCGACATCCTGGTCGCAGCGGGGCGAACTCCCAACACTGCCGGGGTTGGCTTGGATGTGGCCGGAGTGGAGCTCGACGAACGCGGCTACGTAAAGGTAAACGACCGACTGGAGACCAGCGCAGCTGATACGTGGGCAATCGGAGAGTGCGCTGGCAGCGAGCAGTTCACTCACGTGTCATTCGACGACTTTCGGATCGTGCGCGACAACTTCGCAGGCATCGCCCGCAGCAGGCGCGGGCGCCTGGTGCCATTCTGCGTTTTTCTCGATCCGCCGCTGGCGCGAGTGGGGTTCAACGAGGTTGAAGCACGCCGCAACGGACTCGCGGTCCGTGTCGCGAAGCTACCGATGGCGGCGGTGTTGCGAACGCGGACCATCGGCGAGACTCGCGGTTACATGAAAGCACTGGTCGACGCGCGCAGCGATCGCATCCTCGGGTTCTCGATGATCGGCATCGAGGCGGGAGAGGTCATGGCTGCGGTGCAGGTGGCTATGCTGGCCGGCATGCCCTACACCAGTCTACGCGATGCCATCATGACGCATCCCACAATGGCCGAGGGCCTGGTGGGTTTGTTCTCTGCGGTACCGGCGATCGCGAACTGAGCGGACATCGCAGCCCGGATGCTCTCAACGTCGAGGTCCAGCAAATCGTGTTGAAGGTGCAGGGCGCGGTGCGACGGGGCCCCCGGATCGAATGGAGGATCCCTTCTGCCTGTAGATTCTTCTGCGGTCCTCAGCACTTTTGGGCTTCACGCCCGTGCTCCGATCGATGGGAGCGTGACTAGCCACATAACACGCGAGTGATCTCGCGCCGTGGATTTGCCAAGACGGATAGACGCTGGTGTGTTCAAAGTCAGATCACAACGTTCGCAGATCCCTGGCCGAGCGCATTGCGAATCACCTCTGGTTTCGTTTACCGGTCAACAACGGCCGCTAGCACCGCCTCCTTGCTCGGGAAGTACTGATACGAAGAACCGACACTGACCCCGCCACGGCAGTCCTGTAGGTACGCGCGGTCATGATCTTCCTTTTGCGAAACGCGAGCATTCGCTTCTGGAAAGGCATCGCCGGGTACACGCAACCGCTCTTCGAGGTGCAATTACATTTGGATTAGTCGGCGGGTTTGCACATTATGCGGGTTTCGCGAATGCGAGTAGCTTAATTATGAGCGATCACTTATATTTTGTCTGTGCGAAAACGAACCTACGCCCGAATCTTGACCAGGAGACGAATAATGAGCCGCGGTTCACCCAATCGCATACGCCACTTGGGCGTTGATTTCGCAATCTGGAGGAGTGGTGGGACCTGGTTCTGGCTCCTGATCAGTGCAAGCGGCGAGGGTGGAACAATCGGCGCGAGCGCCAGTGAGGCGCAAGCGATGAGCGATGCCTGCCTTTCGATCCAAGAAAAATTGACCGTCCTCTGATGGGACCCCGAGAAATCGAGAACCCGCATATTGAAAACAACCGAGTTTAGAGATGCTCTCGACTAGCGACGATACCGACCCCGAACACGCTTGTGAGATTCCCCCGCTCCGCGATTGGAAAATATACGGAGAAGGATGGGATTCATCGTGTCCAACGGGTCGTCGCTCCTCAGGATGGGACGAGAGTCCCCGCGATGGCGTGACCCTGAAAAGCTGCAGCGCCGGTTTCTGGTACGAGTTGGGCGCTGGGCTGGCGAGTCTACCATGGCATTTACTTTAACGGCGGCAACACGATTGGGTCGGGTGCCTGCGATGCGGGCCAGGATCTGTTGTATTTGGTCGCGATCTCACCGATTACCCGCTCCCAGCGCTCTTTCCCGAAGCTTTTGTAGGTCTGGAAGGGGTTGACGTATTCGCGCATGCGGAAGGCCTCACCATTCTTGGTGGTGACCATCGTGAAATAGCGCTGTGTGTAGCGGCCTCCGCCAACGGTCTCGCCGCCGCCCGATGCCTCCAGGATGATCGTGTCCGGATCGGCGGTGGGATAAACCGCTACCGGCTTGGTGCTGAAGCGCGGGACCACACTCAACAGAAATTCCATAAAACGGCCGACTGCGTCCCGCCCGATCATCGTGACCGGGACCTCAAACGTGGGTCCCTCCCATATGGCGTCTTCGTGCAGCGCATCGAGCCAAATCGCGCGCTGTTCTTCAAGGGTGGTTACCTTGCCGCCGAAGGCATCGGTGAGCGTCTTCTTGGCCATGGTTGGTCTGCCTCCCTCTCCGTACGCTTATTGCTATAGCAATTCCATTAGGATTGCGCCCATACAGCGGGCAATCTCGCGCATTCCTTAGCGAATCCCCATCGGCGAAACCCGTTCCTTGGTGGTTCATCGCGCCTCGTCGCTCGTAGAACGGTTCTCCTCGCTTTTCTGTAGAAGCAAGGGCCTCTTCGTCCCAGCCACCTTCACGATACGCGAGCTTCGTCTACCACAGCTGCTCCGATTGGCGTTCCCGGAAACCGCGGCGCATAGCACATCAGGAGCATGAAGGGCGCCCCGCCCCGGTAACTCCGTGGACGTTGCACCTAGCAAATCTCGCGGACAACAATTGCCTGCTTGACCAAGCTTATCGAACGCACAGCGGAATTGGCGACGATCCGGGCGTTACTGCGTCGAGGCGGACTGTTGGTCGTGGAAGGAGGAGCAGGGGTCGGCAAGACCGCGCTTCTTGATACGGCCTGTGCCATCGCGACCCAGAAGCACCGAATCGTTCTTCGTGCGCGGGGGTCCGATCTCGAATGCGACTTCGCCTTCGGAATTGTTCGCCAACTCTTCGAACGCTACAGCGCCGACGCGAGCAAACAGGACAGAGCGGCGCTGTTTGCCGGTGCGGCTCACGCGGTAAGGGCACTGCTCCTGCCTGGGCCTTCGCGCGCGACGGAAAGCGATACATCGTTTTCGATATTGCACGGGCTTTACTGGCTCACGGTGAATCTGACGTCAGGCGGACCGGTTTTGATTGCGGTCGATGACGCGCACTGGGCGGACAATGCGTCGGCGCGCTGGCTGGCATATCTCGGACCGCGCCTGGCGGGACCCCAGGTCTGCCTGATTCTAACCGTGCGTTCTGACGAATCGCGATCACAAACCAAGCCGCTGGTTGCAGTGCGCGCAGCAGCGACCGCGACAATTCGCCCGACACTGCTGAGCGAGCGCGGCGTCGCTGCCATAGCACGAAGGACCCTGGGAAAGGCCGTCCACGATGATATTTGCAGCGCCATACATCACGCGACAGGCGGCAATCCGTTTTACGTTTTCGAGCTGTTGCGGGCCTTGCACCACACCGATCAACTAAAGGGAGCCCGGGTAATTGAAGATGTGATAAACCGCGGCGGAATCGACGGTGTAGCGGTGCGGCTTGCGGCACGCCTGCGAAACCTGGATCCGCTTGCCCTGCGCCTGGCTCAGGCAATTACCGTTCTGGGCGAGCGCTGCGAGCTTCGCCACGCTGCCGTGATCTCCCACCTCGAAATTGGCAAGGCCAGCCATCTCGCAGCAGAACTAGTCCGGCTCGAGGTCTTGGCCGAGGATCGGCCACCGCGCTTTGTTCATCCGATCGTCGAACATGCGGTTGCCCGCACTCTATCACGACCAGAGCAGGAGGCGGCGCATCGGACGGCAGCTCGGATACTGTACGCCGAGCATTCGTCACCCGGGCGGATTGCCGCGCACCTCTTGGCCTTACCGCCAGCCGGTGACGCGTGGATCGTCACGCGGCTACGCGAAGCGGCGCAGGCAGCGCTTGAGAACGGCGCTCCCGCGGCTGCAGCTGAACTCCTGGAGCGCGCGCTTTTGGAGCCGCCTCCTCCACGCCTACATGTCGAAACGCTCCGCGAATCCGCGCGAGCCGAGCGGCAAGCCGGGAGGATGACCGCATGCCAGCGCCTGGAAGAAGCAATACGGATTGCGTCCGACCCGGCCTTGCGAGCGGAACTCGCTTCGGAACTGGGGCGCGCCCACGCGGAACTATTTCGCTGGACTGAGTCCGTCGGCGTGCTGGAACGTGCGCTGTCAACGCTTGGAGATGCACCAAAAGCAACCAGGACACGCTTGCAGAGCCAGTTGCTGGTAGCCGCCCTGCAAGATGCGCGTACGGCACCGAGGGGGCTGCAGTTGCTCGAGCAGTTAGCGCGACGCCGTTCGCAGGGGAGTGTGGCGGCGGCTCTGGCGGTGGCTCAGGGCATTGTAGGCATAATGACCGGGAGACCTGCCGATGAAGCGGCGCGGGCGCTCGAGAGAGCGCTGTCGACCGATCGACAAGTCGATGACTGGGACACGCGGGCTGCACTATGGTGGTGCTTGTTGACCGCAGAGCGGTTCAGCGCTGTGGAGGCCTCGCTCCGGTCCTCGATCAGGCGGGTCGAGCGTTCGGGCAGCTCACGCGGCCTCGTCGCCGTTTACAGCACGCTCGGCCTGCTGAATTTTCGCCTTGGCGCTCTGCCGCAGGCCGATGCGGCCGCGCGCACGGCGATGCGCGTTGTGCAAGAAGGCGACTTCGCGCCCGGGTTGCCCTTCGCCGCGACCGTTCTGGCGAGTGTTGCCACGGCCAGCGGCGAACTTGCTGAGGCCCAGCGGCTGCTCGATACGATGCCTTACTCCGGCTTGCCTGCCAGCGTTGGTACCGTGCTGGTTCCGGCCGCGCGCGGACGACTGTGTCTCGCCCAAGGGCACGCCGGTAAAGCTCTGGCCGAATTCGAATCCTGTATGGCGCTCTGGCGCTCTGATGTGTGGGGCATGCAGATGCGAGATGTCGGCTACCTTCACGCCCGTTCGGGTGCCGCGCAAGCGCTGCTCGCACTCGGAAAAGCTCGCCGTGCACGCGACTTGGCCGAGGCTGAGCTTGCAGATGTCCGCCGATTTGGTGGTCGGAGTGCCCTCGGGGTTGCCCTTCGAGTCGCCGGGCGTGCACGGGGCGGGAAAACCGGAGCGGCGGCGTTAGAGGAATCCGTGAGCGTCCTGAGCGAATCTCCAGCGGTCCTGGAACGTGCCCGCTCGCTGGTGGAATGGGGCGCCGCACTGAGGCGCATGGGACGGCGACGAGACGCACAGAGGGTGCTTTCTGAAGGGCTCGACGCTGCCGCTCGCTGCGGTGCTCGGCCTCTGATCGCTCTCGCACGAGAGGAACTGCGGGTAGCCGGCGCGCGACCGCGCCGCGACTGGACCAGGGGTGTTGAGGCTCTCACTGCCGGCGAGCTGCGCATCGCGCAGCTCGCACGGCAAGGGCGCACCAACCGACAAATCGCTCACGAGCTGTATCTATCCATCAAGACCGTCGAGGGCCACCTGGCGCGCGCTTACGGCAAGCTCGACATCACATCACGCACCGAACTCAACCAGGTACTCGAACCAGAAAAAACAAGGGTACCGACCCTCTAGCGGTGCCTCGTCGCAGTGCCGCATCCTGATGGCCGACAATGCCGCCCCGCCAATGCGGCGGCGTTCGACCAAAGAGGAACTGGACATGACAAAAGCAGAGCAAAATGCAGCACTGATCGTAGGCGGTTACGAGGCTCTCGGCCGGGGCGATATTCAAGGCGCGTTGGGGGTATTCGCCGCGGACATCGCCTGGCATGTTCCGGGCCGCGGACCGCTGTCGCGCGATTACCGCGGGCACACGGAAGTTTTGGGATTTTTCAATCACTTTATGCGGCTGTCGGAAGGCACCTTCAAAATTCGAATCGATGAGGTGTTCGCTAGGGACGACCGCGTGGTCATTTTGTGCACGGAAAGTGCGCAGCGCGGCGGTCGAAATTGGTCTTCTCCACAAGTCCATGCCTGGACCGTAAGGGATGGTCGCGCTATCGCCTTCTGGCAGTATCAGGGAGATCAGCAGGGCGAAGATGAGTTTTGGTCTTTGAGTATTTGAACGATGACAGCCTAGGCGCCTTTCATCGTTGCGGAGGCCATCGCCGCTACAAATCGCTAACCAGCGACCCCTGATTGGAGCGAACCCGGTGGGCGGTAAAATTCTTCCCCCACCGTCGATAGGTCGAGAGGGATTCGGCAGCATCCCGTATTCCTTTTAGGAACCAAGCGGAATTCGGGGTGGTGAACTCCATCCCGTCTCCAGAAATACCCCGCGCTTAGTCCGGGGCAAAGTGGCGCGCGCGACGATCGTTGATGCTGGCTGGCGGAATCGCTCGGCTGGTTCGAATTGGGCGGCTTTCCTTGTAGGCCCCGCTCTCCGTGCAGCCGGTAGACTGCTTCCCGCATTTACAGCTACAAAACCTGTGTGCGACGATTCATTACCTCCAACTCAGGAGCATGCTATGGAGAGGTTGAAGGCCATGGAGAACCAGATTGCCGGGGCTAAGGGGAGAGGTTCGTCGGTCTATGTGCCTCCCTTCCAGCTCACCCAAGGACAACCCTCACCCATCGCTGCGAACGGCGGTTTATCCTACATGTCGTTCGATCGAGACGGAGATGCGGGGACTGCTGCAGCGACCAAGGCTGCGCTCGAGCTGATTGCCAGGGGGGAAGGCCAGGCGCTGATCGATATGCTCGACCAGGCGCCTCCCGGTCCGATCCAGACCAAGTGGGGTCTCGGATTTCGTAGCGCTGCAGAATGTCTGGAACATATTCGGGCAAGCAAGATAGCGGTCCCGGAAGGGGGCGTGGCGCTTCCGCTGCGCTATACCATCTACGAGCAGCCGTCGTATTCCATCGTCTCCTCCAACGCACTCTGGCGGGACCCGGCGCGCGAGGCCGAGGCGAAAGCGTTGCGCAGGGAAGAGCAGCAGATCGGGCGGCGCAGCCTCTTTTTTCCTCAGGTGCTGCGGGACGCGCGACGAATAGAAGAGTACTACCCAGGGCTCTCGCCCAGGAGCCCCGCGTGCATGGACAAGCTTGGCGTTGCGCTGGGGTACTGCGAGTCCAAGTGCAAGAACTTTTATGACGCGGCGGAAGTCGAGCGTGTGTTCTATCCGGAGATGGAGAAACTCCTCCTGGAGTTTTTCCCGGACGCGACCGATGCGCTCGTGTACAACCACGACGTGTTTGACAAGGACTACCAGGGCGACCGCAAAGAGGACCAGGACAACAAGAACCCGGGGGTCAACGCCAACTACGCGTACCTCGTGCACAACGACCTCAACGATAACAGCGGCCGGGTGCGCTGCCGCGAGCTGCTTACCAGGAACCTACGGAACTTCGGGCGCGAGCAGCACTACACCGAGGAGCAGGCCGATGCGAAGATGTCGCGGCGCTTCGTGTCGATAAACCTCGCCAAGCCGATGGAGACGGTGCGCCAGAACCCCTTCGTGCTCTGCGCCTGGCCCTCGTTCGCGGATCAGCCGTACATCACCAACTACCGCATCTATGACGACCGGGTCGGGGAGACCACCCGCTTCACCTACCGCCCCAACCACGAGTGGTACTGGTTTCCGCTGCAGAAGCCCACTGAGGTCTCAATGCTCAAGTGCTACGACTCTGTGACCGACGGTTCCGTCTCGCGTTGGTCTTTCCACAGTGCCTGCATCGATCCAACCGCACCCGACGACGCTCCCTGTCGCAAGAACGTCGTGGTTCGATCCTTTATCTTCTTCTAGGAAAACGAAGAGGGAGAGGGCCGCGCGTGGTCCTCTCCCTCCCGAAAACCTAGTTCGCATTTTATATCCTTTCTAAACCGTGCGATAACCTTGGCGGCATCGAGCAAAGTATCCCCTGAAGGGAGACCCTACCAATGAGCTTCATCGATCAATTGGATCCTGAGTTGAGAGCGGTCGTGGAGAAGTTGCCGGTTGACCGTCCTCTGGATCTCAAGGAAATTCCCGCAGCCCGGGGCAAGATGAAAAAAATGGTGACCGCGCTGCTGGCGAACTTGCCCGCGGTCGAGGGGGTAACCGGTCGGGATCAACTTGTGCCTGGTCTGCAAGGCGATCCCACGGTGCGGGTGCGGGTTTATAGGCCAGACGATCAGCCAAGAAATCTTCCCGCCCTATACTGGATTCACGGAGGCGGCTACGTGATGGGCGATATCGAGCAAGACGACCGACTCATGAAGCAGCTGGTCAGGAGAATCGGCTGCGTGGCGGTGTCTGTCGACTATCGCTTGGCGCCGGAACATCCGTTTCCCGCGCCGGTCGAGGATTGTTATGCCGGCTTAAAGTGGCTGTTCGGTCATGCGCACGAGCTTGGTGTTGAACCCGCGCGGATTGCTATTGGCGGGGCCAGCGGTGGGGGCGGCCTGGCAGCGGGATTGGCGCTGCTGGCCCGTGATCGCCGGGAAGTGCAGGTCGCATTCCAACTCCTCATTTACCCCATGATCGATGATCGTAACGCGACCCCCGCCAGCCATGCGATTACCGACCCGCGCATGTGGAATCGCGAGAGCAACCGCCTGGGCTGGAAAGCCTACCTGGGCCGCGGCGGTGGGGGGGCGGATGTATCGCCGTATGCGGCGGCGGCGCGAGCCACCGATTTGAAGAATCTGCCGCCCGCTTATATCCCGGTTGGTGCGCTCGATCTCTTTGTGGACGAGAATATCGAATACGCACAGCGGCTCATTCAGGCGGGCGTGCCGACCGAACTCCACGTCTATCCCGGAGCGTTTCACGGGTTCGATCTCTTCGCGCCGTCCGCCAAGGTGTCAAAGCAATTCAAGGCCGACCGCGATGACGCGCTCAAGCGCGCACTTCACGATACCGTAGGATGATGACTCCGCTGACCTGCCGGACCTCAAATCAGTGGAATCATCCCGCCCCCGGGAAGTCCTCAAACTGCTGAGCGGAGAGCCGCCTGGGCGAAATCAGCGACCGCAAATACCACACCAGGCGCGCCGTCGTCACTTGGTCGCGAGCGGCGTTCCCGTTTCCAGAAGACTCTTGAACGAGGACAGCACCCGACCGTGCCACTTGAGGCAATCTTCCTCCCACTGGTGCTTTCTGAAGGACGTTACCAAGCTGACCGTTACGGTACGCATCTTCAACCTTGTGGAAGTCGGACATAATCGACCTCAAGCGTCACGCTCGATTCGCGACTTAGGTTCCGGCGTGGATAGGGTGGCGGCATACGGCCGGGAAGTGGGCCATCTTTGCTGACGTTAGAGTCCTGAAATGATGGCTGCGGACGAACCAGAGCGGAAATATCCCGTCGAGCGCACACTCTTTTGCGTTCGTCCTCTTCACGCCGGTTTAGCAATCAGTCGGGAAACAAGAAGCTCGCGCTGGTCTCACTTGTCGGAACTTCGGGACGGCTGATGTGTCCAGACCACATCGCCCGCGGTGGCGATGTCGATGTCGACTTGCTTCGCCACAGTTAAGAACAGGACGCTCGGGTCTTTGAGACCCCAATCGACATATGGGACTGAAAAGTGTGCGGTAGCAGTCAGCTTGTCTCCGACGAGCTGACCTTGGGCCGTGAGAGTAACATCATGGCTCCCCCCTTGGAGCCTCAGCACCCCTTGCATCGTCGCTTGAAACTGACCTCCTCCCCTCAGTTCTACAGTAAAGTGCTGAGGGTCAAAAGTTATCTCTGGATAGCGTTGAGCCTCGAGAACACTCTCTCGCATCTCATTGTCACGCGCGCCGATGCCCGTGTCGCCGCTCCTGGCGTCCACGACGATGGAACCGCCAGCCTTTCCAGTAGCCTGATCCCCGATGATGGTTCCTCGTTCAAGTTTGAAAGTTCCATGGGTAGTGTGTAAGGAACCCGGCAAACGAAATTCAATCTGTGTCTTTGATGGGTCGAGTTCAAGTGTTCCAGACCGCAATTCGACCGACGCCGCACCACGAACCAAGACCGCTATGCTCAGCAGGTATGCGAAGGCGCAACTTCCAATGACATATATGACGCGGCGTGCCATGCTCAAAACTTTGGTTCCAGAAACCGCTTGTGGCTTGCATCGACTCGAGGGTCGATGAGTCTTTTTGCCTCCTTTAAGTTCATCGTCTCCTCATCTACAACGATTTTTTCTGTAGTGTGGTGCCGTGTGCAGGCAGTGCGGGCTGCGATGCCCACTTCAGCAGCGCCTGCTTCTGGTCATCGGCCAGGCGCGCGGAGTGATCGAGCGCCGTGTAGTCTCCGGGCGGCATCGAACCGCCGCTGACGGTCTGCTCGATACTCTTTAGTGCATCGGCTTTTTTCTGCGCGTCATAAGTTTGCCAATCGGAAAAATTCAGTACCCCACGCGCCGAGTTGGCCGCGAGGTACGTCGGTGATACGGCCGCATACCAGGGTGCGCTTCCGCCGGTCGAATGGCACTGGTAACACGATTGCTCGAGGATTGCGTTTACCCGCGGATCGGTACTCACCGCGTTCGTCGAACCTTGAGCGGTCTCTTCGAGAGCGGCCGTCTGCTGCGAACTTGAACAGCCCACAAACAAGAGGGTCAGATCTACGAGCAATACCATCGCGAGTTGAATCGTGAATATCTGCATACTTTTAGTCATCGAGACTCAGGAAACGGAGAAGTCCTGCCACGATGAAGATCACCCCTATGCCAATGGTTGCCGCCAGGGGCAGCAACGCAGCGGACGGCGGCTGGTTGCGGATCGTCAAATCGTTGAACGCCTGCATCGTCCATGTCGTAGGTAGCCATCGAGCGAGTTCGCGCATCCATCCGGGCTCAAAGTCCAGCGGCCACCAGCATCCGCCGATGGCCGCCATCGCCATGCTGATGGTCACGCCCAAGGACATCACCGAGTCGTGCGCGGTGGCAACCGAGGCGACCACCAGTGCCAGCGCTGCAGCCGCGAAAGAGATCCCGACCGTCGGTATGATCAAGGCGAGAGGATTGCGCCCAAGCGAGATTCCGAACAGCGCCCATCCCACCGCGAATAGCAACACCATCTGCGCGATCCCCACGATGAACCGCGCGAATAATTTTCCCAGCAGGAGACCTGTGAGCGGCGCACCACCGACCTGGAGGCGCTTCAAAGTCCCCCAATCGCGCTCATCGAAGAGCGTCAGCGCGATTCCCAACATCATGCCAATCAGGAGGAACGTCACTCCAAAACCCGGGACATATTGATCGAAAGCACTAACGACCACCGGCTCGTTTTCGAGCGTTGTATGTTCAGTAAAGCCCAATCCGCCAGGCAGCGTGCCGATCGAGAGCGATTCGAGTCCAGATAGCTCATCGCTAAGGTTGCCGAGGGCAATCGCAGGGAGCGGCGGTGCTTTGAGCGAAATCGCTTGCGGAAGTTTCAGCACCGGGGGGGTCTGGTCCAAACTTGGAAGCGTTATGGGCATCGCCAGCAAAGATAGTTCCGCTTGGGGCGGAGGCGATGGAAACTGAGGCGGTTCAGGAATTTCGCGAGCATGGGTACCGGCAGCTTCCTTCAGTTTGGCAAACCACTGGTCGAAGGCGCGCTCGGCAGAATGTAGTTGTCCGAGGTAGCTCTCGAGCATGGACAACGCGGTCTGGCGCTCCAGGAGCTGCTCTTGCATCTGCTCCCATAACTTCTGCTGCCGCTGCTGAATCGTCTCTTGCGACTCGGTGGCGGTCTCCCGAATTGCCGCGTTGGTTTGAGCGCGGATCGATGCTTCAAGTTCCCTACGATCACGTTCCAATTGCGATTGGACGCGTTGGTCCGCTTGTTCGGCCTGCTTTGATATTCGCCGGACTGTCTCCTTGAAGTTGCTTACCTCGCGGTCTAATTGCTCTTGAGCACGCAGGCGCGCGTGCTCCGTGACTGCCCGGCACACGTCGGCGACTCGAAGTTCCAGCGCGTTTACTTCGACGCGACGAACGGGGTCGACGAATAGTATCAGCCGAGGCTGGCCGCCCGCGGCGAGCGACGCACTGGTTCCCCCCGGAATTAACATCGCTATAGGAGTCCGGTCGCGTCGGCTCACAAGGCGTCGCGCTTCGTCGGGGTCGTCGAGCACCTCCAAAGCGACGGCGTGCTCTCTGCGCAACGCCTCAATTATTCCCTGGGCTACTTTTCCGTGATCGAGGTCGACCACAGGTAGCCGAAAAGAATTAGCCGAGCCGCCGTACAGACTGCCGAGCGAGTATCCCGCGACGGTGATAATTACGACCGGCGCGAACAACAGCATGAACAGCACGATCGGATCCTTGACCAAGAGCCGCGCCTCGTTTTGCGTGGTTAGCCAGATCGCTCGAAGCATAGCGATACGCTCAGAGGATCTGGTCGCGCAGCGCACGGCCCGTCAGCGCGATGAATGCGTCCGACAGATTCGGGCTGCGCAGATTGAAATCGACCACGTTCAGATCCAGGGTCCGAAGTCCGTGCAGCACCTCCGCGACCTGTGCGAAACTGTTCATCTCGAGGATCGCCTTGCCCTCGCTTAGGGTGGTTCCTATTTCACGCACCCCGGCAAGGCTGCCGAAGCGCCCATCCGGCAACTGCCCGCGATAGGTCAGCTCGATGCGAGGCCGGCTGCCTCCGAGCGAGATCACCTTTTCGAGATCGCCCTCGGCGATCAGTTTGCCGCGATCAATTAGCAGCACGCGATCGCAAATGCGCTCTGCCTCTTCCATGTAGTGGGTGCTGTAAATCACGCCTGCACCCGCATCGGCATAGTGCCGAATCCGCGCCAGTAAGCTTTCGCGCGACTGGACATCGACGCCAACCGTAGGTTCGTCCAGCAGCAACACGGAGGGTCGATGAACAATTCCACAGGCCAGGTTGAGCAGGCGCTTCATCCCACCGGAGAGCGCATGCATAGGATCGCTGGCCCGATCAGCGAGACCGACCTCCTCAAGCGCCCGCCGGCAATACTTCTTCGCATCGCGGCGCGCGACCCCTAGCATGCGTGCGAAATGCCATACGTTCTGCGCCGCGCTAAGCGTGGGATACAGAGCGAGCGATTGCGGCACCAGCCCAAGCATCCGTCCCAGCCCGGTCGGGTCGCTGTTTCGCGGCTTACCATTGATAAGAACATGACCGTTATCGGGTTTAAGTAGAGTAGCCAGAATCGACAGCGTCGTGGTCTTGCCCGCGCCGTTGGGTCCGAGCAAGGCGGCAATTTCACCTGGCCTTACTGCGAGGCTGACATTGTCAAGCGCAAGCTGCGCGCCGTAACTCTTCGAAATCTCGATCGCCTCGAGAAGTGATGGTTTTGCCGGACTCATTGAAACATTACACCGCCGGTACCATCATCCGCTCGGGGTTTGACGACGGAAGTCTGATGCCGGGCGAGTGCGGCCGGAGCGATGAGGGCCGCGCGGGCCAAAACTGCGGAGACTTTCATTGCATCTCCCATGGAGAGTCTTGACTACGAGAGTTGTTTTGGCGTCGCTCGATTTCAGTTGGCGAACGCCTGTGGTGGAGCAACAGCGGCGGGCTGGGTGACACGCGTGATCCTGGCCGTTACACGCATCGCGCCGGGCCAGACCCTGAGGCAGAACGGCAGCACAGCGCGAGCGAGTGCGTTGGTCAAGCCGTGGTCGGCTACCTGGGCAATACGCATCTGGAGCAGCATTGCGGAGCGCAGTTTTGGCTGAAAAACCTGCGCCGGTTCCCTTGCAAGATACGCAGCGGCGGCACGGCGGGCAGTATGCAGCGCGATCGACATGCCGTCACCGGTGAACGAGGGGATGACGGCTGCCTGATCGCCAATGCAGTAGAGCCCATCCTCCGTTGTTCGACGGATATAACCGTAAGGGATATGAGTGACGACGATTGGTTTGTTGAGTAGCGGCTCCGCACCGTCAAGGCGCATTGCGAGGTGGGGACAATCCTGCTGCATCTTCGCAAGGAGGCCCTCCCAGCGAAGACCCGCACGTGCAAAATACCACCGTTTCACCACGCAGCAGAAATTCGCCAGCCCGTCTTCCACCGGTTGGATACCACCGTAGCCTCCGGAATAGAGCGTCAGCTCGGAGCCGTCCGCCAGGTCAGCGGTCTGGGTGGCAGACAACCGATAATACATCTTAAAGGCGACCCATTGGTGAGGGTCCTTCGGGCGGCCGTGGCCGTGCAGATCGTGCTTGCCCGTGGCGAGAAAGGCGGTCGGAGCTTCGTATGTGGCGCCGTCGTCGAGTGTAGCCTGCCAGAGGTAGGCGGTCGCGCG
The DNA here is from genome assembly GCA_019237115.1 of Deltaproteobacteria bacterium. GTDB lineage: Bacteria > Desulfobacterota > Binatia > Binatales > Binataceae > JAFAHS01. The sequence goes on along the minus strand of JAFAHS010000414.1, from coordinate 37,855 downwards.
GCTGAGCGACTGCACACTGCGACCGCGCACGACGCGGACTCCGGCGGTGAGAGCCTCGGCAATGAGCTTTGTATGGAGCGCCTTGCGCGTGAGCGAGCCTGCGCGAAAAGGTAGCGGAGCCTCCGCGGCGCGTCTGGCTGCGGCAAGGCGAACGTAATCGATGGGCACCGCGCCAAGAGAGGCCAGGTCGATGCCAAGAGCATGCAGGTCTTCTAGGGCCTCACCGCTTAGGAAATCTCCGCAGACCTTGTGGCGCGGGGTGGGGTCGCGTTCGATCAAGGTGACGCTTCGTCCCTTTCGGGCGAGCGCGATAGAAGCGGCACAGCCTGCCACTCCACCCCCGAGAACGAGAACTTCATCTTGCAAGGCATTGCTCCTGATTCACGGATGTTCCGTCACGGTCTAGCTGGATTCGGTATTTTCTATCTGAGGTGAGGATCGTTGGACAGCTGCGTGGTTAGGGTCCTGTTGTCAGCGCGGATCTGGAGGGAGCCAGCTTCGGGAGATGGAGGATGCGCTATCGTCGATTTGTGGCGGGTGGTGAGTTCTTTCCAGTTGAGCCCGAGGTCGACCGCAACGATAGAGGCCAGGGTGAAGGCGATGACGCCAACCGCCGACAGTACGTCGTCAAGATGGCTCCAGTAGGCGGGCACAAGGTTCAGTACACGGGTGGAGACAAAGGTAAACGTGACCGCATAGGAGCGCGCCATCCACTGGCGGTGCACGGTGATCTGTCCGTTGCGCGCGGCGATCACGGCAGCGGCAGTGCAAACGATCCATGCAGCGCCTTGCATGGAGGTCCCGGGCAGCCCGGGACGTCCGGTGGCAAGGGCGATCCCGGTAAAGGCACCGATGATGACGACGGTGAAGTAGATGCGGCCTATGAGGCGATGGAGATTCAGGTGACGCTGCCGCAGGCGCGACGAGAACTGTAGTGGGCCAGCCAGCAGAGCGAAGGTGCCGCAGAGCATGTGCGGGATGAGGAGTCCGCGGTCGGCTATGACCCGCAGGCGGTAGGCATGGTACATGGGGTAATCGGTGATGAGAAGGACCTCTGATGTGATGAAGACAAACAGCGTCGTGATACCAAGAAAGATCCAGAGAACCGTTTTGAATTTGAAACGGCTGGCACTGGGTGTAGGCAGGGTGAAAGATGCCATTATTCGCATCTCACATGGTTAGACCTGATGAGGTGCGCCACGCGGGTGGCCTGGGCGATATGCTTCACATCTCTCAGTCCAACAAGACGCTTCAGAATCACCGACCTCACTTCCACCGCCCCACGCACAACCGTCCCGGCCGCCAACGTTCTACCGTCACCACCTCCCGCGGAACATCAGCCGCAGCCAACAGGCGTACCCAATCCTCCTTCCGGAAGGCTCGCCGGAACGACACCAGCCCATCGTGCCTCATAATCGGGTGCTTCCACCGCAGCAAGCCAAACATCCGACAACTCCACTCCGCCCGTTGCAAATCGTTGATAAACCAACCCAGCTGGACGGTCGCTTCCATCCGCCGCAGCAGCGCGACGATCTCCTCGTCCTCTAGATGATGTGCCAGCAGCGAACTAACGACGATATCCGTCGGCTTCTCCGGCCGATACACCCTCGCATCACCGGTCACCCATTTAATTCCGAGCTCTCTCGGCGTGGACTCCGCTGCCGCGCGCGCCGCATAGGGATTCAAGTCGACTCCCGTTAACTGCACAGCGATGCCCCGTCTCCGTGCCCAGCCTGCAATCTGCCGCAGTAGATCTCCACCGCCACAGCCCACGTCGACGATGTGCGTTGGACGACGCAAACCGCGCGGTAACCGCTCCAGCCACGTCAGCGTCGGCCGATAGCCTAACAGCCAGCGATTCGCCTTTTCCAAACTGCGCAGGCAGTGACGGAAATCCTCATAACTACAGTCACCGTCCATAATCTCAGGGAACTCACGTGGAGAAACCCGTCGACTAAAGTCCGCCGATTCATGCCCCACAGGGCTAACCATGTTGTCCGATATACGTCTAATTCTCGGAACGATTCTCCTTGGTGCCCGAGTGACTATTTCGTTGGACACGGTCTCCGAAAAAGCTAGGCTTTCCGAAGATTGATTGAACCGCAATTCCGAGCGACTCATACTCGAATTTCCGCGCGCTGGTTCGACACCGTCACAGGAAGGTGTTTTTTCATTCTGCTCTTCATTTCTTCACTACTGATTTCCAAAGTCGTGAACAGCGGCCAGACGACAGGGACTAGAAGCGATCGACGGCTTATTCCGGCGCCGAGTTCAATTGCCTGCCCTGATGATTCGGATACGTGAGGGTCGCCCCGATCGAGCAGGATGGCCAGATCCTGTCTAGCGCTGAGCTTGTGCCTGGACTCGATTTGGGACATCTCGAGGGCGTGACCCGAGCGATTTGTTCTCATCCTGTTTCGGGCTGAGAGCAAACCGCTTGCCATAGGCCTGTTCTGGGTGTGCAGCGGATACCCCAGAGACCCGGCCTTTCTCGACATTTTGGGTCGACTATTTTTCGTTCCACAATTTGAACAGGACTGCGTTCGTGTTAAAAATTTTGAACGTGAGTCTTGCCCATCACTCTGTGACCTCGATGCGATCTCTCAAGATTTCCACGAATGCCTGACGGCATCGCCTTTGCCTTGGAACTAAACTTTTTTGAGCGTGCTAATCAGGCTTGACTGCTTACGACCAATCAAGGTGATGGTGAAAGGGAATTTTGCTCGAACGAAGCTGCGCGGGGCCTCAAAAACGGCGGTCGAGATGCAATCGCGATTGAATCACGACAGATCCAGGTCGGAGTCTTGGGCGGTCAGCGCTCTGGCCAAGGCGATGGGCGGAGATGGTTTCGCGCTGGCAGCCGAGGATCAGGACTCGTTTCGTGGCCAGGAGTTGGTATTTGCATCCCTGAACCTGATGCTCATAGGAGCGCTCCTCGTACTTGAGGAAATCTCAAGACTGGTCAGAAGCAAACCCACCGCCTCGGTGGTTTTTGTCCTGGCGGTGGGTTTCGTGGTCCAGGCGATTCATCTGGTCTGGATTCGCAACCGGAGCGTTCAGCTTTCCAAACCAACCCAACGGATCTTCACCTACTGGTCGCTTGGATTCAATTCGACGCTTGCGCTGGTGCTGACCTCTCTGACCATCCGAGGAGACTCAGCCTATTACGCCCTCATGCTAATCCCGATCCTGGAAGCGGCATTCAGGCTTGGACTCGGTGCGACCAGCGCGGTGATCCTCTTGGCGGTCTTCATCAGCTTCATGGGGGCCTGGGGGCTCAAGTTTGGGGAATACATCGAGGCGGGCGCGATGTCGGTTATCTACGCGGTAATGGGAGTACTGGTCTGGCTGCTGGTGAACAATCTCCGAACCCGCGAAGGGCGGTTCATGCGCAGTCTCGAGGAACTCGCCCGCACTCGCGAGCGATTGCTTTCCGAGGAGAAGCTCGCTGCGGTTGGCCGATTGGCCCGCGCGCTGGCTCATGAGATTCGAAACCCGGTGGCGATGATCTCCAGTTCGCTTGCCACTGCTGTGCGCCCGGGCCAAAACGACGAGGAGCGAGAGGAAATGTTTGCCATCGCCGCCAAGGAAGCTATGCGCCTCGAGCGGTTGACCACCGACTTCCTGCTCTACGCGCGTCCCCGCACCGCGCAACTCGCACCTGGGAATCTCGCCGATACCGTGAACTACGTGGCCACCGTCGCCCGCGCACACGCGGCTAACGAGGGGGTGGCGATTGATGTCTCCGCCGCCGGAGAGCTGGAGGGCGAGTTCGACGCGACCCAGATACAACAAGCACTTCTCAACCTGGTCCTAAACGCGATCGATGCGTGTCCCCGCGGCGATTCGGTCAAGCTCAACGCCGGGCAAGATGGGAGCGGCGCGATTCGCATCGACGTAGTTGGCCCGGCGGCCCCGATTCCCCCGGACGTCGCGAAGCGCATTTTCGAACCATTGTTCACTACCAAACCGGGCGGCAACGGGCTTGGTCTGCCCATCGCACGCAACATCGCACGCGCGCATGGCGGCGACGTCGTATTAGGGAGCAACGAACCGGGACGAGTCTGCTTCTCGATCGAAATTCCCTCGCGCGCCAGCCCCTCGGGCCAATAGGAATGATTCATGGGCAAGATACTGGTCGTCGATGACGAGCCTCACCTCCGGCGGATATTGATCTCCAATCTCAAGCAGGAGCATCACGAAGTCGTCGAAGCTGCCGGCGTCAACGATGCGCGTCGCGCGATCGCGGAGTACAGCCTTGACGCGATCATAACCGACCAGAAAATGGGCGATGGCGAAGGACTCGATGTACTCGCGGCTGCGCGCGAGGCCGATCCGACCCTCTCGGTGGTATTACTCACCGCGTTCGCGACCATCGAACTGGCGGTGGAGAGCATGCGGCGCGGAGCGTTTGATTTCATCACCAAACCCTTCGTTCCGGAAGTACTGCTCGCCTCCGCCGAGCGCGCGATGGAACACACTCGCCTGGTGCGCGAAAACAGCCGGCTTCGCGATACGGTCGTACGCCTGGAAGGCTCGTCCGAGATAACCGGGTGCAGCGCCCCGATTCGGGAGCTGCGCGCGAAAATCGGTCGAGTGGCGCCGACCAACGCCACGGTCCTCATCACCGGGGAAACTGGAACTGGTAAGGAGCTGGTTGCCCGAGCGATCCATCGCAGCAGCACCCGGGCCGGAAAGCCACTGGTCGCGGTAAATTGCGCCGCCTTCACGGAAACCCTTCTCGAGAGCGAACTGTTCGGACACGAGCGGGGCGCGTTCACCGGTGCCGACCGGACGCGCGAGGGTTTGTTCGAGGCTGCCCACGAGGGAACGCTGTTTCTTGATGAGGCTGCAGAGATGTCGCTGCCCGCGCAGGCGAAACTGCTGCGCGTGCTAACCGATGGCCTTGTCACTCGCCTCGGATCGACCAAGGCTCGGCGGACCGATGTGCGATTGCTGGTCGCTACTCACCGAGATTTAAAACAACGAGTAGAAGAAGGCCGCTTTCGCGAAGACCTTTACTACCGGCTCGCGGTGGTCCCGCTGATGGTTCCCCCCTTGCGCGACCATCGTGAAGACCTACCCGAGCTTTGCGCTCTCTTCCTGAGGCAGGTCGCCCAGGACTTGAAGACCCGCCCCCGACGAATCACTGCCGACGCAACGCAGGCACTGCTTAGTTATGACTTTCCCGGGAATATCCGCGAGCTGCGCAACCTGATTGAACGGGCCTGTATCCTCTCCACCGAAGAGGAAATCACGTTGGAAACCCTACCCGTACCGGGGGCACGAAAGACTGACGGAGCAGGGCACCGCAACTACGCCGCGCCCACGGCTGCGCAGTTTGCCGAGATGATGCCGGAGACGCACGACCTGAGAGAATTTCTTGCCTCGCTCGAAAAAGCGGTAATTCAGCGGGCGCTCAAAATGACTGGCGGCGCCCAGGCTGAAGTCGCTCGGCGTTTGGGACTCTCGCGCAGCGACCTCTCGTACAAACTCGGCAAGCACCGGATCAAAAGCGCAGAAACCTGAGCTTCAATCGCCCCTGCGGACGGTACCCTGGTGTTCGAGCTGCGCTTACCCCTTTGCATTCTCGAAATCCTGTTGCGCTCTTGCGGAGTGTCCCTGTGAGGCCCACTCCAATCGGTCGGTTTCGCCCAGGTAGACCTCGGAGAGTTCTCTCGGGTCCATATAGTCGATTCGGATGTGGGGAATGATCCCTTGTTCCAGAAAATAGCGCAAAGATCTGTCTGAGAAGGTTCTATCTGGAACATTCAGACATACTGTATCGACACGATACTCTTTGAGTAGGCGCCTGATCTGATCGAGCAGCGACTCGTGTCCGCGTGAAAACAATGTGTCGTTGGGTAGCCAACTGGCACTCGCGGTCGTGGTCACCAGGGGAAATTTCTGTTTCACTGATTGCAGGGTTTCCAGAGACGACCATACGGTCAGGACGTCCGGTTCTCCTTGCATGCGGCTATGATGGAATTTGAACTCCTTGACGAAGGAGTGAACCAGACATCGATGGGGGCCGATGCGAGTGATCACTTCTTCGACGATGGGCCAGGCGTCGACGTGTTTGCAGTCAACGATCGCAGGAATCTCAGACTTTGCGACAGCCTCTACTGCTTCCCACAAGGGCATGGTCTTGAAGAAAGGCGTCCAGGTTTTTTCGTGAAACTCTTTGGAATGGCCCAGGTATGGTTGCCCGTGCTCGTCGACGCAGACATCAAGGTCGATACTCCTGTTCTCCTCAATCGCCCTTTCAAGCACCGCCGCGGTAACCGTCCGGGTGTGAAACAGGACAAACGGCCGTTTTGACCTCAGCACCCTCTCTGCGAATGAAATAAGCGTCGGCAATTGGTCTCCCGGTCCCGGCCGGACGGAGGTCTGCTTCACTGCGATGTGTTGGTACGTCGGTGCGCCAACCAGGCTGGTGTCTCACATAATCCGCGGATTGAAAAGATCTCCGCAGCTTACGCATTTTGATCTCGCAGCGGGCGGGCCATATCCCATCCAAAACGAACCAGACGTAGGCAGGCGACCTGTATTTTCCAAGGTGCGAGTAAGCCACAGCGCAATACGGCGCTCATAGAATGGTGAACCAGGTCGTGCCGGAAGTAGAAAATGCCGTGCCCGGGCGCGATCACGTCGCCGTTGAAGGTTGCAGGACTATTGAGAAAGCTGCTGCCGTAAAGCTCAAATATCGGAGCTCGGATCACGTTGGCATCCCGAACCGGAAAGAGGCATTGAAGCCCGGCTGCTGAGGACGTGACGCCGAGAATCGGCGGTGTCTTTTGCCTTGAACCGGTCAGTACAACCGACGAGGTCTTCGTCACGAACGCGCTAGAGGTTCCCGGGCGTCTCTTTCCGGTCTGTCTTCAGCGGGTGGTTTTTCCTCATGTCCGCGAACCGTTGGCAATCCGCCTCGACGAACCTGCGAGCGCCACTTTGGCGACGGCGAATCACCAGCCTTTCAGTTAGCGGTCAGAAACTGAGCGTAATCCCGTACTCGGGTCCCAACGAGAACCAGCGCAGGAAGTTCCCATCCTCGTGGGAATCTTCCAACTGGCTGTAGTGGTAGAAGAATATGCCGAGCATCGGCTGTACCGGACCGAGCCAGGCGCGATTGGAATAAAGCATGCGCAGGTGCCCTTCGACCTGGTTCTGCGAGGACCAGATAATGCCACCTTCGTCGCGCAGCGAATTCCACCGATTTATCCATCCGCCCTGCACCGAGGGGTTGAAAATAAAGTTGTCATTGATGCGCCGGTAGGCGTCCATGCCGATGATCGGTACCGGCATTGCCTGATGATAGAAGTCCTCGACCGTTTCCTCGCCTTTGGAGTTGGGAGCGATTGGGGCGCTGCCGCTGTCGATTGCGAAATCGATGTAGGTGTACTCGACGCCGGCCCTGGCGCGGAGGTCCCACTTTTGCAGCCAAGCAGGCCACTTTTCCTCATAAGCGCTGTAGAGCGGTCGCAAACGACGCTCGTAAAAGATGCCGAGTGTGAACCACTCCCAAGGATCAGTGTTCAGCACTATACCGCCTTTGATCTTGGAGCCGTTGTAGAATATCGGCCGGCTCTGAAATTTATGGGCCCCGATATCGGTGTAACGGAATTTCACGTCCAGCGCGTCGACGTTAGTGAACCAGAAGCGGCCTTCGATCGTCGGCATCTGCTGGTAATTGAGTCCCAACGAGGAAAAGTCCAGCGCGTTGCCCTCGATGGTGAACTCCCGCACCCTCACGACGCTACCCGGGCCGGTGAAGCCCGACATGTTATAAACCGACAAGTCGAACTGATGCCGGCGCGGCGCGACCAGATCAGGGGGCCCGATCGGCCCAGTCTCAGGTGGCGAAGGATAATTCTGCCCAACCCAGTATCCAATCGCGCCACCTGCCAAAGCGCCCACCGCCGCGCCCACAGGGATAAACGGCGCGGTATTTTGACCATTGCCAATCCCCTGATTAAGTGCGACCAGCGCAGTCAGGTAGCTTCCCGCCAAGGTTCCGAGTACCGCTCCCTCGGCAGTGGGCCGATCGATTTGCGGCATTGGCGGTGGCGGCGGCAGAGATATGGAGGTCCCGGAGCAGCCCGGAATCAGGGCAAGAACCAGAAAAACGGCACCCGATAGCTGTAGCTTGAACACGAGCCCGCTCCCCCGACGAGAACGATTCCGAAGAAATCGTCTCGCGACTTCAAGCAAGTGCCTAACCCCGCCTCGAGGCCTGGAACACAAGCCGATCCAGCTTCCCCTTGACGCAAGAAAAGCTCTACTGACTGAATCGTGGGCCCGACGAGCTGATTCCCGTACAAAAGGATTTGAACTCGCCCTGCGATCGTTCTCCTAGAAAACTCGGACTGGTGCAAGCAAGATGCCGCCGGATGCAACCCCTACGGTCTAGTTGAGCAAAGAACAAATGAAGAGCGAGGTCAGTCTCTTGTTCGAAACTTGAAACAATGCGGCGGATCTCGTTCAAATTTTGGAACAGCTCGCACACCAGGCCCGGCCATTACCACCTTCGAAACTTCCATTGCATGCTGAGAAAAAGCCTGCGCGCACGGACGCGCAGCTACCAGCTGAATGCTATACCCCCACCTATGGGTGTGTAGCTTTGCGCGCGAGAACCAGGACCCGATTGTGAGGAGTTGACCGGGAAAATCCTAAAGCGGTCGGGGTTGAGCTCATGCTGCTTGTGAAGCCATATGAGCAGTTCTGTGGTACCCACCCCGAGCAGTGCCGCTCCAATCACGTCCGAAAACCAGTGCGCGTCGTTTCCCATGCGCCCAAAGCCATCAAGGAGTGCCAGCGAGTAAACTGGAAAAGCAACGTACCATGTGTTGTGGTAATACTCGCTGACGCCGCAGGCCAGGCCGAACAGAGGCGTTACGTCTCCCGACACGAACGACTGACCGCCGCTAAAGAAGGCGGTGTGGCTGCTGCTCTGCGACGGGCGCAATCGCCCAAAGGCGGCCTTGATTCCGATGTTCAGCAAGGTCGCAACGCCCGCTCCCATGCCACCGGTAATTGCGTATTGCCGGGCACGGTCGTCGTCTTTGTACAACCCGTAGCCATACAAAAGGCCCGTCGCGGCTGCGACCGAGCCGTAGCTGATATCTTGAAGGGCGTCCGCGTCGCCGGATGACATGCTGCGCAAATGACTTCGCATGGTCTGGTCGAGTGCGAATGATCCACCCCATAAGGCCGCGGCACCCCCGAGAACCAGGTAGAATTTCGGCGAAGACAGCAGCTCGGGAACCTGCTTCAAATGAAGTGGAGCCGTGACGACGTCAATGACATCGCCGGCCGTGTTGTTCGCGACATACTTGAAATCGGAAGTCAGCTGGGTCCTGAGAGACGCGGTCTGGGCAAAAGCCGCGCCTGCGCAGGCGAGCAACAGAAGCATCTGCAGAACCAGCACAAGGCCGGCGCTTGCTCTTCTGCTTATGCTGGACTCCAAACCAGTGGCTTCCACGCACCCGGCTCCGACCGCGAGGCCCCCGCGTTGGTGCCTACAAGCTTGATGCCATGGACACCGCGGCAGTTTTTAAGCAAACCCAAGGCAGGAGGCGCAGAAGCTGTTCAAAATCTCGAACAACCGAATGTTCAAATGATTGAACATTCTGGGGCCAACAGTCCCCTGGGGAGTTAGGGGTTATTTCGACGGAAACCAGGTAGTGGAAGAGTCTAACTTAAACAGGTTGCGCCCCATCCGCTCGACTTGGAAATCCGAAACAACTTCGTGCTTCATGTAGCTGCCGGTCGTCCTGATACTCACCTAATTCAACGCTGGCTGACAAATCAAGGCTTCGCCGAAGCCACAACTAATTTCTCAGCACTCCTCAACAGAACATCGCAGCTTCGGAAACCCGCGCTCTCAAGCAAACGAACCCACTCGGACACGGGGATGCCATCGTCGCCGATGAGGCCCAGATCCTCTGTCTTGAGGAGCGGCGTGTGGTCGTAACCGAGAAGCGCATTCACGCGTGCCCAGAACCGCTCCCAAGTTTCCGGATCGTAACGGTTCGCCTGCTGCCACTTCCATTCACCAAATTCCCCGGCAAACCTCGCTTCGGCGGATGCCGGCTCCAGAAACACGAAAACTCCGCCCGGCCGGAGCAGTCGAAACAAGTCTCTGAAAAGTTCCGCTATGCGCGCAACATTGAACCAATGAAGAGCATTGGCCGGTGGCGATGGCGTCGTAGTTGTTGGAGAGACCGGCACTCCAATCGGACTTCCACATATCGCGGGTAAAGATTTCGCCCTCAATCCCGACCCGCGCGTTCAGTGCCGCGCAGAGGCTCAATAGGGAACGGGTCGCGATCGAGGCAATCCACGCATGCTTTGGGAAAGCGAGAACGAATGACGCGCCCGACATCGTGGGTCCGCAGCAAAGATCCAGCACAGAAAGCTTCTCCGCGATCGGAACAGGAAGAATGGCCGTCATCAACTCAAGCGCACCCCGCTTCGCTGTGCCTTGCGTCGCCCACCACGGTTCGATCCACACATCGAGATTCTCGTTGCGCAACCGGTCAGCGATCTCTCTCTGGGTAAGAGGCGCACTGGACATTCTCAAAACCCTCCGGTCGCAAAAGACCGTCACCACACTTAACCTGAGCGCATCTCGAGAGCGAGCGCCACAAACTGCCCAGGTTGGAAAATCACGGCGCGGACAACGTTCACAAGCCGTGCCTGCCAGACATTCAAAGCGAAACAACCAACCCTGATCGTGAATTCGGTTGTGCAGGGGCGACGCGAGGGGTGTGTAGACAGATCGCGTTTGCAGGCAAATCCAATGGCTGGGCGACGCTTGGGGCCTGGTGCTGCATCAGGGTTGGAGCAGGATGCTAAGTGCCGGTGACACGTACCACCCGTTCCTCTTGGTAAAACCCGCCGGAATAGCGAGAAATTTTCGCATGCAAGAACTCAAATCGGCATCCTCAGAATGGCATGAGGTTTGCCGATGCCTCTTTGAGAGAGAGCAAATAAAGAGGGTGGCAACGATGAACGGTAGACAAAAGATTGCAGCCTTGTCGGCGATGACTCTGCTGTTCGTAACTTTGGCGCGTCCGGCTTCGGCTCAGACCGGGGTATTTGTCAACGGGCGCGAACTGAGCATCGCAGAAGTGGCTCAAATCCAGCGCTGCATGCCGGTGATACCCGGCAACTATTGGATGGATGGTCAGGGAACCTTCGGGTACGTGGGTGGCGGTCCGATCGGTAATCTGATCACCGCTTGTCAGCAGGCCTCACTCGCAGGCTCATCCAGGGTCACTCCTGACGGAGGAACTTCCACCGTCTATGGAAATGGCTCCTCGACTTACTATGGGCCTAACAGCAGCTTCATATATAGCCCCGATGGAGGCTGCATGGTGGATGGGGTCTCCTGTCCCAACTGAATAATCGTCTTACGGCCCCCAGCGAGAAAAGGTGATTCGAACGGCCGGTGAGACGACGGTTTCTGCTACTTCTGCATTGAGCAGTGCCAGCACGGCTAGGAGAAGGAAATGAACTCAAGCGCGCACATCGTACTACACGGAAGTTTGCGACCGGCGAAGAGAAACGCCATCAGATTGCGCGACGTCAATCCGTCGGAGCACATCGAGGTCACGCTGGACCTCCGAGGTCCAAAACTGCCCGGCGCGGACACATTGCCGAAGAAGGCTATGACACGTGATCAATTCGCAGCGAAATATGGCGCCGATAAAAGAGACGCGGACCGGATCGCAAAGGTTCTCAAAAATTTTGGGCTGAAAATAGAGCAGACCTCACTTTTGACCCGCAGCATGCGAGTCTCGGGCTCGGCAGCTGACATGGAGCGCGCCTTCAAACCGAATCTCGGTATTTATCGAGATCCGGAACAGGGCGAATTCCGCGGCCGTGAAGGAGCGCTGCAGATACCAGCTCAGCTTGATGGAATGCTCAAAGGCGTGCACGGCTTGGACGACAGGCGAGTGGCCCGACGCAGAGCAGCGAGGAAGCGTGCGAAGTCGCCCGCAGGTCGGACCGCGCTTTCGTGTGCCGAGCTGGAAAACCGTTACAACTTCCCGCCCGGGACGGCCGCCGGTCAGCAAATCGGAATCGCCGAGTTTGGAGGAACGTACTTCGAAGGCGATTTGAACCGCTTTTGTCAAAAGATTGGGCGACCCGTTCCCGAGGTGAAGATCGTCCCGGTCGGGTCCACGCAGCCAACGGCGCAACAAATTGAGCAGATGCCAAGGCAACGGCAGGAGAATGTGCTGGAGGAGTCGACCGAAGTCATGATGGACATCCAGATCGTGGCGGGTCTATGCCCCGCCTCCCAGGTGTTCGTCTATTTTGCGCCATTCAATCAAAAGGGTTGGGTGGATCTCCTTAACAAGGTCATGGACGAGACGGTGGCTCGACCGGTCGTGCTGTCGGTGAGCTGGGGTCTCGCGGAGGATGCTCCCGACTGGTCGGGCGCGGCGCTGACGGCGATCAACAATCGTCTGCAGGCCATGGCTCTTATGGGCATCACGACCTGTGTTTCGGCTGGTGATGATGGTTCGGGAGATGAGGAGACCGATGGTAAGTCTCATGTAGACTTTCCGGCGAGCAGCCCCTTTGCACTCAGCGTCGGAGGCACCATGCTGAGCAAGGCCGGACACAATCTGAGCGAGGTAACCTGGTGGGAGGCCCCGGGTCACCGGACGAGTAACGGAGGTGGTTCCACCGGAGGTGGCGTCAGCGAGGTATTTTCGCGACCGGAGTGGCAGAACGTTCAGATCAAATCCCTCAACGGGGATCTTTTCGACGGTCGCGTCGTGCCGGACATCGCTGCTCTCGCGGGCCCGCCGTTTTACGATCTCGTTTTTCTCGGAAAGGATGCTCCCAACGGTGGAACCAGCGCCTCGGCGCCCCTGTGGGCGGCGCTCATCGCACGTCTCAACGCGGCCTGGCCCCCCGTCAAGCGCCAGCGGTTCCTCACCCCTCTCCTGTATCAGGTCGCTTCAAACGGCCAGGCGAAGGGGCTATCCGGCTGCACGGACGTCTCCACAGGACAAAACGCTTCGCATCCACCAAAGGTCGGGTACGATGCAGGAAAAGGCTATGACGCTGTCAGTGGGTGGGGTGTGCCTAACGGAGTAAAGATGCTTTCGGTCCTGTAGGCGGCAGGTTGGCGAGAGTCGGCGGTCGCCTCATCATTGGCGACCGATCGCGGTGACGGACAGACGTGTCTGCCGCCGGATATGTTACTGGCCAGGCGGGCCTCCCGGCCTCCCCGGGAAGGCAACACTTAAACCGCGCAACCGGGACCCGAACACTAAGTTGCGATAGACAGGTTGCGCTGACGTCGCCTCGGGTTGGGAGTAATCTGCTCCTGCTGATTTTCTGCGGTCATATGTTCGGCGATCAGTTCCGCCTGAAATCGACGCACCGAATCCCCATCGGTGAAGATCGTTTGGGTATTGTTCTGGGCCTTGAAACCGGGCCCCCCGGATTGTCCCGAGACAACGAAGGTACCTTCCCCAGCCGCTGACCAGTTCACCGAACCTTCTCCTCCCACCCTGCCATCTGCGACGAAACCCTTGGTATGGCTGATCTGGTGGGTCGAAGATTGACCGATCGCAAAGTACGTGTTGAATTTCGCGAGCAGGTGCTGTCGGTCGGCCTCGAGGAGCGCCTTTTCGTGGGTGCCGCCTGCCTGGCTTTTATCCAGGGTGATCAACATCGTGACGCTCGCGTCCAACGCCTTCGCCATCAGGATGTCATTGAGTTCGGCGTCGTCATAGCCGAACATGTTTAGGTAGAGCGATACTCTCACTCGCGACAATACGTATTTGAGGATATCGTGAACGTCGTCGCGGCCTACAAAGAAGAGATGGAAATCTTTGCTGGCCGTGGGGGAGTAGGACTTTTCCTGCGTATACTGTTGCAGCTGAAGAAGATCGAATGCCTGCAAGCTCTGCGATGGATCGCTGGTACTGTTGCTCGCTGATACCGTCTTGCCCTGCCTGACTAATGCTTTTGTCATAGTTTTCCCCGGTCAATTGAATTGTTCCGAATCCCTACCGATCTTTCGCTCCCAGCCGCGTATAGAAACTCTATACGCCCGCCCAACGCAACCATTGGTAAGTCCTTGCCACTGCCGAACAGAGACCCGGCGGTTAGGTCAGCTGTTAGGCTGCGACCGCTAAAGCTCCGACCTATTCTGAATCATCGCCCCCATTTTTCATCGCGACAGCGCGGACCCCTCACCTCCGCGGCACGTTGTCGTAGTAGGGGATCACGATCGTGTTCGGATCATCGGTATAGCCGACCATGGTGGGTGTGATCGGATGGGTTACCTCACCGGACACGGTGAGATTTATGCACGTGGCCTTACCCGAGGCGAGCGCTCGCCGGATTGCGGGGCCGACATCCTCGATTCGCGACACGCGCTCGCCGGCCGCACCGAGGCCGCGTGCTGCGATATCGTAGTCGCTATCCGCGAGCCTGCTGACGATGCCCGCTTCGTTTCCGTACACCGCCTCCTGACCATGAATCGACATGCCCCAGCAGGCGTTGTTCACCACCACCGTCACGATCGGCAGTCCGTGGCGTGCCATCGTTTCGAGCTCCTGGAGATGCAAGCCGAATGCGCCGTCGCCCATCAGGAGAATCACCCTGCTTCCGGGATCGGCCACTTGGGCGCCAATCGCGATTCCAAAGCCGATGCCGAGAAAGCCCAAGTAACCGCCGTGGCCGATGATTCGTTTCGGCCTCGCCTCATGCGCAGACTCGCCGACCCACGAGCCCATCTCGCCGCCATCAACGATAAGCGTCGCACCCGGTTGGAGCGCCCTCAGCGTCTCGCGAATCGCGTGAAACGGATGGAGCCTGCCGTTGACCACCGTGGGCTCGTTCGCGAATGACCGCTCACGCCGATGGATCATCACTGCGGCGTTGGCCCATGCACTGCGTTCCGGCCAGCGTTCCGTATCAGTGTCGAGGAACGCCCGTAGCGTCTCGGCCGAATCCGCGGTAATGCCGAGGTCGAACGGCCGGAAGCGTCCGATCTCGGAGGCGTCAATATCCACCTGCACGACCTTGGCCGAGTCCGGTACGATGGCTCCGCCTCGAGCCCCCAAGAACATTCCGCGGCGCGCACCCAGCAAGAGGACGAGGTCCGGCCCTTTCCCGTGGACCATCTGGAGGACCGCAAGATGGCCAGCAGCGAAGCCGTTAAGCGGATGGTCTGCAGGCATGGCGCCGAAGCTGGTTTGTTGATTAAACACCGGAATCCCGCTTCGCTCCGCGAAAGCGACCAGTAGTTCCGACGCGGCCCTGCCGCGGACGCCACCTCCAGCAATGATGACCGGCCGCTCGGCGTTTCGGAGCAATCCGAGCGCTTCGCGCACGGCGGCGGGGGATGGCGACGGGGGAGCCGGCATCCGGGCGCCGCCCCCGTGGTCAATCCGCGCCTCATCCGCGGGACCGAACAGCACGTCTATGGGAAGATCGAGCACCACGGGCCCCGGCGCACCGGCCAGCGCCTTGCGAATTGCAAATGACACCAGACTGGGAATTTCCTCGACCACAGTCACACGATGCGCCCATTTACTCAGAGGGTTTGCCATCGCAATTTGGTCGATCGAACCCTGCAGGGCGTTCTGTTCGGCATCGCGCAGCGGAGGCGAACTGGTCAGCAGAAGGAGTGGGCTACGGTCCGCATACGCCGTCGCCAGGCCCGCGATCGCGTTTGAGTAGCCCGAGGCCGCGGTCGCGAACGCGACCCCGAGTCGTCCGGTAGAGCGGGCATATCCGTCCGCCGCGTTAACCGCAACTGCTTCGTGACGGGTGTCGATGAGGCGGATGTGGTTACGGTGAAATCCAACCAACAGGGAGTCGAGATGGCCGCCGTGCAGTCCGAACGCGACTTCGACACCGAATTGTTTCAAGGTCCGCGCGACCAGCTCTCCGCCATCCGTGCTTCTTGGTCTGGGCATCGCAATCTCCTTGGCCGCCGGGCTAAACCGGCGAGGTGTTGTGAATCAAACGGTCACAGGTCAAGGGGCCGGTTGGGAGCAGGTTCGCCGCCCTGACCTCCTCATCCATCCGCTAGTGGAGTTTCGCCGCGGGCTCCACGAACTGGCGCGCAATGCGCTCGAGTCCCTCGGGGATCTTTCGATCGTCGCCAGGCAAGCGCACGAAGGGCACGAATTCGTGGACCCCGATCTCGTGATAGGCGCGCAGATCGTCCGCGCTCACTTCGTTTTCATATGGGGAGATGATGATTTCGAGCTCCGACATGTCGCGGCCGGCCTCGGTCATCAACTTGCGCAGCGTCGCTATCTTTGCGGCAGCTTGCTCTGGATTTAGTTTGACCCCGAACCATCCGTCGCCTAATCGCGCCACCCGCCGCAGCGCCGGCATGCTCTCGCCTCCGAAAATTATCGGTACCTTGGTCCCCTGCGAAGGCTTGGGGAAACTGCGGACGCCGTCGAAGCGAACGAACTCGCCGCTAAAACTGGATTTCTCTTCGCCCCATAGCTTGCGCATCACCTCGATGTATTCGCAGGTGCGCTGCGCCCGGCGTTCGAAAGGAATTCCGAGTGCGGCAAATTCTTCCGAAGACCACCCGATACCAACCCCGAGCGCCAGGCGTCCGGAGCTGAGACTGTCGAGGCTGGCGATCACCTTGGCTAACGCAAGCGGATTGTGCTCCGCGACCAGGCAGATTCCCGTGGCGAGCTTGATTCGTCGGCTCAAGGCTGCGGCGTAGGTCAGACCGATGAAGGGGTCGAGAAGATCGATGTTGCTGCGGGCCATGAACTTGCCGTCGTCGCTGTAGGGATACCTCGATTCGTGAGCGTCGAACAGCACAACGTGCTCGGGTGCCCAGAGCCTCGCGAAGCCGAGCCTTTCCGCGTTCTCCACCACCGCCCGAATGGTGTTGGGCCGCGCTGCCTTTCCGATCCCGACCGCGGTCATTCCGATATTCACGACAGCTCCTGGATTCCCTCCTCTACTTCACATCGACGCACTACTAAAAGCTCCCTATCAGATTCAACCTTTCCGACTGATATGCAATCGAGCACGGTAGCCACCGTGGGGCGAAGACGTTGTGGTCAATCCGGCAGCCAGGGTTCAACCGCCGGGGAACCTTCAGCGCGTTCCCGAAATGCGGTAGGTGAGCCCGTGCGATCGGGGCACACACTTGCACCAGGAGAGATCCCCCGCGATGATCTGAAAATCCAATCTCAGGAGTAACAAAATGACTTACAAGGGCTCGTGTCATTGCGGAAAGGTCGCCTTCGAGGCGGATGGCGAGATAGGGGAGCTTTTGGATTGCAATTGTTCGATCTGTAGCAAGCGCGGTTACCTACACTGGTTTTTGCCTCACGATAAGGTTCGGTTCGAGACCCCGGCGTCGAATCTCGCCACCTATACCTTCAAAACCGGCAAGTACAAACATCAATTCTGTCCCAACTGTGGTGTCGGCCCATTTGTGATCGGCGACGAGGGCATTGCCGTCAACGTCCGATGTCTCGAAGGGGTAGACCCGTCGAAATTCAAGGTCAACACGTTCGACGGCAAAAGCCTGTAGGGCGGCCTGCGTCCATCTCCAGCCGAAAGACTCTCGACTCGACCCTGGTCGCGGCCCGGGCTCGCCCGAACCTGGTGGGGGCCGGCGTCGGGCGTCCGCAATTCGGTTAGTTGCGGATTCAAGGTGGCGGAGCGGCGCGCGCCCGTATATCACCCTCGATCCCGCCGCTCTGCACAACTTGCCCTTCTAGGGGGAGGAGTGCCTGGATTCGTATCGTATGAAGGGCTGGTCCCATGCCATGATTGCTGAATGGTGCAGCGCAGCCACGACCCGATTGCGAAATTCGTTCGCTGGCTCAACCAGGCGCGCCGGCTCGGAATTCAAAACTACGAAGCAATGGCACTGGCGACGGCGGCGCGCGGCGGAAAGACAGCTGTGCGATTCGTCCTGCTGAAAACAATCGACGCGCGGGGCTTCGTATTCTTCACCGACGCACGTAGCCGCAAGGGCCGCGAGCTCCAGGGCAACCCTCGCGCGTCGCTCGCTCTATACTGGCAGCCCAAGGGCCGGCAGGTCCGCGTGGACGGCCGCGTGCGAGAAGTCACCGCTCGCGAGGCCGACGTTTACTGGACAACCCGGCCGCGGCAGAGCCAGCTGGCAGCGAGCGCATCCTGCCAGAGTGCTCGACTCCATTCCCGTGCGGAACTTCTCGAGCGATACGCTCGGCTCGCCGGCAAACTTAAAGGCCGGGAAGTCCCGCGACCGCAATGGTGGACCGGTTTTCGCGTACGTCCCGACGTGATCGAATTCTGGACCCATCGCGAGCATCGCCTGCACGACCGCGAGATCTACCTGCGACGCGGTCGCGAATGGCGACGTTCTCTGCTGCAGCCCTAGCCCGCTGTGAGGTGAGCCGAGGTTTCGCCCGTGCTTTGATCAGGCAGCCCCGCCCGGCCCCATCAATGCAGGAGTTTTGGCGGTTTGGGCTCGAATCTGGGATGCGCATTGTGAGTGCGACCCCACTGTCGACTGAACTCCTGGCGCTGCTCCGGGGTCATCTGCTGCCAGCGTTGATAGTTGTTCAGGACCTTCTGGCGCTGCTCGGGCGGAAGCTGCTGGAAATGCTCATACCGCTGCATGATTTGTTGGCGCTGTGCGGGTGGCATGTTCTTGAAGCGTGAGTATGCTGCGCGCATTTGTTCGCGACGCTCGGGCGGCAGCTGGCGCCACTGGTGCAGCGTGCGTAGCACCTGTTGTCGTTCCTGGGGAGGGAGCTTGCGGAATTCCTGAAAGTTGCGTTCTGCCCCCTGGCGCTGCTCGGGAGTCATGCCCTGCCACTGGCGAAAATTCTCCAGTACGCGCTCCCGCTGTTGGGGGTTGAGCCGCGCCCAGGCGTCCGGTTGCGCGCCGACCAACGCGCGCTCGGCCGAGTTCGCCGGCTCGCCAAGCGGGGCGGTCTGAGCGAACGCACCGGGTGAGATCAGCGCCGCGAGAATCATGACTACGGCAATCGAGCTGCGCGTGGTCATTCTACCTCGCCTCCCCGCGCCCCGGTGGGTGGCTGCATCTCGGATTGACCCGAATTCGTGTTGGACAGCGGCGGCTTGGGAGAGCTGTTCCCCGCGCCGTCCAAATAGCCCATCGCACGCAGTGCCTGAATCTGGTGCAAGGTCGAGTCATCGTCGCCGCTGGCGGGCGCGTTTGGTTGTGCGGTGAACAAGTCGAGGTTGAGCAGCATCCTGACATCGGGCTGGCTGCCGGGTTGAGCAAGCACGCTTTTCACACCCAGCGACATAAACGAAACCGCAAGCGCTATGGTCGTGACCTTACGACCGCGAATCATGTTGATCACTTGGCGCAGGCGAAAGTTCGTTGAGGTGTTCGATGACGTCGTAATTCTCGAGCAGGTCAAGCTGTTCGACCACCGGATAGTTTCGTAACAAGCCCAGATCGTTCGAACCTAGTTGTTGCTCGAGTGCGAGTTCTTCCACCGGTGGGACCGGCTGCATCGGAGCCCGTACTACCAGAAGCAGCGTAGCTGCAACCGCGGCACCCACCGCGGTGAGCGACCCGACCCCGAACATCCAGCGCCGCCGGCGGCCGAAACGGCGGGCGTCCAGCTTGCGCCGCAACTCGCTACGATAGGCGATCCATTCAGGCTGCGGCAGCTCCTCTATCCGCGCCGCCACTTCTTCAAAAGTTGCCCGAAGCGCAGCCGCCTCTACGCGGCACGCGGCGCATCCCTCCAGATGAAGGCGCACCCCCTCTGACTCGTCCGGGCCGAGCTGCCCACGGACATACGGAACAAGCGCCGGCTGGGGATGGACGTCCATCTTCACTCGTCCTTCTTCAACAGCTTCTTGAGCGCGGCGAGCCCGCGGTGAATGTGCACCCGAGCGGTGTTCTCCGAGCAGCCGAGCACCTGTGCAATCTCGCGGCTGGTGAGCCCGTCCTGGACTTGCAGCAGTACCGCGGCGCGCTGATTGGGCGAGAGCTGAGCGAACGCCTCGGTCAGCTGGATTGAAGTCTCGTGGTGCATTGCCTCGGCCTCCGGTCCAGGCTCAGATGAGACGGGCTCAACCCCGCCTTCCTCTCCTTCGGGCAGCGACCCTCGCAGCGGGACCATCTTGCTCCACCATCGGAAGCGTCGCTTGTGGTCGATGCACAAATTGACCACGATTCGATAAAACCAGGTGGAAAATCGCGACCGGCCACCAAATTTCCCGGCCGATTCGAAAAGCTTGATGAACGCATCCTGAGACACATCGCGTGCGTCGGCTTCGCTTCCGAGCAGCGAGTAAGCGAGCCGGTAGGCGCGAGCCTGGTACCGTTCCAGCAACGCTTCGAACGCACTGTTGTCCCGCGCGGCGACTCTTGAGCAAAGCTCTTCATCTGGCAACTCGGCCAAGACCGGTCGTTCCTATGAGAGATTGGGCCGGTCCGCGCATCGAAACGAGGGCGAAACACCGGAATCGGCCGCACGCCGCGATGCTAGCCTTATCCAGGCCTTAGACGAAACCACGTCCTCAATCGTTTACTGAGTCTTGCGCAAGGCCAGTCTGTAAACAGTCCGCCGTCTCCGCTCGTCGAAATGGCTGAAACGGAGACTCCCGATGCAAGAGCAAAAAAAGCCCTTCAGGTTTCGACCGCGACTCACTCTGTTGCTGGTTGCCACGACCGCCGCGTTTGCCGGATGCGCCGCGTATGATCCGCAAGGAACCGCCCAGGCGTACGCACCCAGCTACTACAATGCGCCCTACAGCTCACTCGACCCAGAACAGAAGATGCAACTCGAGGATCATCTGGCCAACCAGAGCAATCAGGCCTGGCGCACGACGGCGGCGGTCGGGTCCGCAATGGGCCGGCTCGCGCAGGGGACCGGCATCCTGCTGTTCGCAGCGCGCCACTAGTCCACAGAAACTAACTGCACACGATTTCGTATCTTGATATTAACCACGACAGAGAAACGGAGGAGAAACACCATGAAACGATCACTGAGTGCAATGGCGGGTATTCTGCTCGGCGGCGCACTCGCTTCGACGGCGATGGCTCAGACACCGACCGAGATCACGAATTTCAATCGGTACCTTGATAACCATCCGGCGGTCGCCCAGCAGCTGGCCGCAAACCCCGCGCTGGCAAACAATCCGCAGTTCCTGGGAAATCACCCGGGGCTGCAGAATTTTCTGAACACCCATCCCGGGGTAAGCAGCTCAATGCGAACCGCTCCGGGCCAATTCATGTATCGTGAAGGACACTATGAATGGGCGCAGGGTGGGGGTCCCGTCGCGGCAGCGCCCGGCACCGCGTCCGGGCCGATTGCGCGGTTCGACAACGGTTACCTCGACCAGCATCCCGAAGTGGCTCATCAGCTGGCCAGCAACCCCAAACTTGCCGACAATCCGCAGTTCCTTGCGACCCATCCCGGACTGGACTCCTACTTGGCGGGTCATCCAGAGGTGCGTCAGGAGCTACAGTCCCATCCGGAACGGTTCATGAGTAGCGAGTGGCGCGACGATCTGTATGGGCGCGGCAGGGGTGCGCCTGGTCCAGTAGGTCGCTTCGACCGCGGTTATCTCGATGAGCATCCCGAGGTGGCGCAGCAACTCGCGAACAACCCCCACCTGGCGGACAATCCGCAGTTCCTTGCCACCCATCCCGGGCTCGATAGCTACCTCGCCGCTCATCCCGAAGTGCGCACCGAGCTTCAGCAGCATCCGGAGCGCTTTATGAACCGCGAGGCCGGTTACGAGCGATATGAGGGCCAACCGCATCCGCTGAGCAGTACCGACAACTACCTGGACCACCATCCCGAAGTTGCTCAGCAGCTGGAAAAGAACCCGGCGCTAGTCGACAATCCGACCTACCTGAAGAATCATCCCGGATTGCAGGACTACATGCAGAACCACCCCGTCGCACGCCAGGAATGGAAGTCTCATCCTTATCGATACATGAATAAGGAAAACCACTGGCAAAAAAACCATCCCAACCAGTAATCCTCCGGACTTTGGACCCGAAAACCGCAAGGGGCCGGAAAATCTCCGGCCCCTCGCGCTTGGCCCGAACCCAATCGTGATTGGCGGATAGCGCTTTAACCCGAGATCTGGAGGGTGAGAAGGTTCGGTAGATTTTGAGCGTGCGGGTTTTGCGAGGACGCTGCGGTTTGCTGGAAGCCAGCTGGGAGATCTCAGCAGCCACCTCGGCGTCTTCCATAACGTTCCAGCCATAGTGCTCCAGCAGCTCCTGGTCGTGCGGCGATATCGTCGCGATCTCGCGATGCGCCCTGTAAGGGTGAAGCCCAACGAATCCCGACTACGATGTCCACAGTGCAGCAGGACGTGGCTCACCCACTGCATTACTGGATCGGTCCAAGCTGCGTACCTCAATGGCGAACCCTTACCGACGACGGTCGCCCTCGTGGGCAGACAATTTATCGAGCACCAGCAATCAAGCATCGGCCGGGTGTCAAATCCGCCGCATCGGTTCCGGTCCAAAAGGTGCGGCGCGCTTTTGTGTCCCGCCCTCAAGGATTGCGCCTCGCGCCCGGTTTCGTTATGGGCCGTAGTCAGAACCATGAGCGCCCGGTTTGCCAGCGGCCCGGTAGCGGTTGGTAAGGAAAAGTGCGCAAAGTGAAATCGCACAAGGCTTCATGGGAGGCATGTGCTCTCACTCTACGAGGTGACTCACCATGTCATACGATTTGCTAATCAAGAACGGAGCGGTGGTGGATGGAACCGGATCTCCTCGACGCGTCGCCGACGTCGCGATCAAGGGTGGGCTGATCGCGGAGATCGGCAAGATAGGGGATGGTGCGGCGAAAACAATCGATGCCGACGGATTGATAGTTGCTCCGGGCTTCGTCGATCCGCACACGCACTACGACGCCCAGATCTGCTGGGACCCGCAGATAACCAGCTCATCGTGGCATGGAGTTACCTCCGTCGTGATGGGCAACTGCGGCGTGGGGCTGGCTCCCTGCAGACCGCAGGCCCAAGACATCGCGGCGCTTGACCTGGTCAACGTCGAGGCTATTCCGTACGAGGTGCTAAAACTGGGCATCACCTGGGACTGGGAGAGTTTTCCCGACTACCTGGAGGCCGCTCGGCGACGCGGCAGCTCGATCAATCTGGGCTTCCTGGCGCCGCTTACCCCGTTTCGCCATTACGTGATGGGCGAGGAATCGATGGAGCGCGCCGCCACGGCACAGGAAACCGACAAGGTCGCCGCGCTATTGCGCGAGGCAGTGACGGCCGGCGCGCTCGGCTTCTCGCATACCACCGGCATTCAGCACGTGGGCTACAAGGGACGCCCGCTCGCCTGCCGCCTGGCCGATCGCACGGAATTGAGCGCCTATGCGCACGTGCTGCGCAACCTCGGCAAGGGTGTCATCGAGATCACGCTGACACAGAACTTCGGCCATATTCAGGATCACGAACTGGAATTACTGAAATTTCTTCTCGATGAGAGCGGACGGCGCGTGACCTGGCTGGCGATTTTCGACCTCGAAGACAAGCCGCAGGCCAGCGCCGAAACATTACAACGCTCCGAGGCGCTGATCGCGCGCGGGGCAATTCCGCAGATGACCTGCCGGCCACTGATCGCGGAAATCGAGTTCAAATCGGGCATGGCGTTCTCGTTGATGCGCGCCTGGCAACCGGCCGTCGGCCAGCCACCCGAGAAACTAAAGCAGCTGTATGCGGACCCGGAATTCCGCCGCGCGGTGGTGGGCGAGATGAGCCGAGGGGTGTTACGCCGCAACTGGAAGCGGGTTGAGGTGTGCGAGGTCGGGAAGCCGCAACTGCAGAGTCTGATCGGTAAAACGGTAGCGCAGATCGCGCAGGAGCGCGGCCGCGAAGGCCAGGAATTCGAGACGATGCTGGACCTCGCGATCGAAGACGACCTGAACATCGGCTTTGCGCAGTCCGTGTTTAATACCAACGAAGCGAGGCTTGCGCAGTTGATCAACGATCCGCGTCCTATGATCGGGCTGTCCGACGCGGGCGCGCACGTCAGCCTACTGTGCGACGCGGGCTATTGTACCTATCTGCTGGGCCATTGGGTGCGTGAGCTGAACGCGATCACGCTAGAGTACGCGGTCAAACGGATCACTTCAGAACCGGCGGACTTCTTCGGTCTCAAGGGCCGCGGCCGGCTTGGCGTGGGGAACCACGCCGACCTGGCGATCTTCGACGCAGACACGGTAGGCTCCGCCCGGCGCGGCACCATGGCGGGTGATTTGCCCGGCGGCGGCAGGCGCTTGGTTATGCCCGCCACCGGAGTAATTCACACCGTCGTCAACGGTGTGCCGGTTTACGAAAACGGACGCTACACGGGCGCGACCCCCGGCGAGGTACTGCGCTCGCAGTCATGAACCCGAACCAGCGTGCTAGGCAGCCGACCGAAAACGCCTGGCGGCGTGGACGCGTGTGACCGTCACGGTGAGTGCGTCGGTCAGGCGGAGAAGCGGAAAAGCGCTGAAGCGCGCCCTGTGATTCGAGATCGGTCGCGAGTTGAGATTGCGGTTGAAAGAGCGACCTCTCGGCACGAACCGAGGAGGATGATCATGAGCACGTACACCATCATTGACGCCGACACCCACGTAACCGAGACCCCGGAGGTGTGGACCAGCCGCGCACCGGCCCATATGCGCGACCGGGTCCCGCGAATCGAAACCAGCGGCAAGGGCGCGCAGCGATGGGTACTGGGCGGCCAACGGGGTGTGCTCGCCAATCCGGGGATGACCGCGACCGCAGGGCGCGGCAGCTTCAAACATCCGCCCCGCAGCTACGAAGAGATGCATCCAGGCGCGTACGATCCGAAGGAGCGGCTTAAGTACATGGACCAAATGGGTATCTGGGCGATGGTGATGTATCCGAATGTCGGCGGTTTCGGCGCCCAGCAGTTCTTGAAACTCAACGATCCCGAGCTGATGCTGACCTGTGTGAAGATTTACAACGACTGGCAGAGCGAATGGGCCTCGGCCGATTCACGCCGCCTGCTGCCGATCACCTCGATTCCCTTCTGGGACGTCCAGGCTGCCGCCGAGGAGGTGCGTCGCTGTGCCGCCATGGGCCATCGGGGAATCCTCTTTACAGGCGAGCCGCAATACTTCGGTCAGCCGCTGTTGGGCGATCCTCACTGGAATCCGCTGTGGGAGGTTGCTTGCGAGCTGGGCTTGCCGATCAGTTTTCACGTCGGTTCCGGTGATATGACGGAGGGACTGCTCAAGAACCGCGTTTCATGTTACGGGCTCGCGCCTGCGTTCACCGCGCTGGCGATCGATATCCTCCTGCAAAACGGCAGGCAGGTGAGTGATCTGATCATGTCTGGTGTGCTTAACCGTTATCCGACCATCAAGTTTGTCTCGGTCGAGAGCGGTATCGGATGGATACCGTTTATGCTTGAGGCCATGGATTACCAGTTCCTCGGCAACGGCGTGCGTGAAGAGCGTCCCGAGTTCGATCTGCTGCCGTCCGAGTATTTTGCCCGTAACGTCTACGCTTGTTACTGGTTTGAACAGGTCGCGCCCCGGCGTCTTATCGACAAGATCGGGGCGGATAATGTGATGTTCGAAACTGATTTTCCTCATCCGACCTCGCTTTATGGTGAGGAGGTGCACGAGCGAATCCGGAGCGGACTCGCCGATTGCGAGGAAACGGTACGGCGCAAGATTTTGTGGGACAACGCACAGAAGCTCTATAAGGTCGAGGGCCCAAAAGCGGTAGACGAAGCGAACTGTACAAATGCCGTAGGAGCGTAGCGCACCAAGGTCCGCGGCTCATTTTTGGCGGTCGACAAGACCGTCATCTCCGGCGGTGCCATGCCTTGCCAAGGTGGACGCTAGTCGGTGGTTGGAGATCACTCGAGCCAACGCCATCGCAAGCCCTCTTCGCGGTCGTTCCTCTGAACGGGTCAGGCACGCAACTCGGTGGGAAGGCCGGCTAACATGCAAGCCGCGTTTCTCTGGCGACTCCACGGCAGTCGACCGAGGCGATTGACCCGCCCGCCCAACCTTGCAGCCACCCTGATGAAGCAGTCGCCTTATGCGGAAACCGGCATTGTGGGCTTCACCTTGTACAGTCTGGGGAAGTTTCGCTATATGCGGAATATCGGGGACTTTTTCTGCAGTCCCCCGGGCAGATATCAGGCAGAGAATCTAGTCGCGAGCCACGTCTAGTTCACACCCATGCGCGAACGCGCGGGGCAGGAGGAACGAAATGGCGGAATTCGATGCGGTCATCAGAGGTGGCGTCGTTATCGACGGCACTCGCTTGCCTCGGTACCGGGCCGACGTTGGAGTCAAGGACGGCAGGATCGCAGAAATCGGGAAGCTTAAGTCGCACCAGGCAAAGCGCGTGATCGACGCAGGCGGACTGAACGTCGCGCCCGGCTTCGTTGATCTCCACACCCACTACGATGCACAGCTTTTTTGGGATCCGTATTGCACGATCTCCAGCTGGCACGGCGTCACCTCAGTCGTCATCGGCAATTGCGGCTTCGGATTCGCCCCGGTCAAACCGGAACTGCGCGATCGTTCGATGCTGACGATGACTCGCACCGAGGCCATACCCTATGCCTCGATGAAGGCGGGACTGCCGTGGGATTGGATCACCTATCCGGAATTCCTTGACAGTGTTGATCGGCGTCCCAAGGGTATCAACCTGCTGCCATTCGTGCCCATGGCACCGGTGATGACGTGGGTCATGGGCCTCGATGACGCGAAGTCCGGCCGTCTGCCGACGGACGCTGAAACCAAAGAAATGTGCCGACTCATCAACGAGGCCATGGACCGGGGCGCGTGTGGATGGTCGGCACAGCGTTTTGGACGTAACAGCGTCCAGGCCGACTTCGACGGCACGCCGATGGTCACTGATTTGATGCACGATGAGACCGCCCTGGCGCTGGCGAACGTGCTCGGCGAACGCAATCAAGGATTCATCCAGATGTCGTATATCCCCGACGCCAGCAAATATGAGGGCGATATCCAGGATCACACCGAACACCACTTCGAGGAGCTGGCACTGGCGGCGGGCCGACCCATTCTCTACAACGCGATCGCGGTCAACGATGCTCATCCGGAGCGCTTCCGCCGGCAATTGCGATGGATTGAGAGTTGCGCCAAACGCGGGATCCGCGTCTATGGTCAGAGCGCAACGTTGGAGGTCGGCTTCCTGTTCACCTTTAAGGACTGGAACCTGTGGGACGACATGCCGGAGTGGCGGGAGGTAACCACCGGCCCGCTCGAAGATCGTCTGATGAAATTGAGCGACCCCGAGCGGCGGCCCAGTTTGCGGAAAGTGGATGAGATGACCGGGCTCATCACCAACAATGTTCGCGACATCTTCGTCCTCGAATGCAAGGAGCCAGCGCTCAAGAAGTACGAGAGCCAGACCATCGGGGAAATAGCGGTGCGCGAAAACAAACATCCGGTCGACGCGATGCTCGATATTGCCTGCGCCGACGGGCTCAACGCAGAATTCTACACCCCGCCAATCAATCTACGGGGTGACTACCTCAAGGAGATGGTGACATCGCCCGGAATGGCGATTTTTGGTGTCTCCGATGGGGGCGCTCACACCAAGTTCTTCTCGGGTGGGCGTTACTCAACTGAAGCCTTGATCAAAATGGGACGCGACAACGATATCCTGCCCCTGGAGGAGATCCATTTCAGGCTGAGCGCGCATCCCGCCATGTGCGCGGGATTCAGGAAGCGAGGCACCCTGGTCGAAGGTAATTGGGCGGACATAGTGACCTACGATCTCGACAAACTCGAGATCAAACCGCTCGAGATCGTCCACGACTTTCCGGGTGGCGAATGGCGACGGGTCCAGCGTTCCGCAGGTTACCAAACGATGATGGTCAACGGTGAAGTGACCTTCGACGACAACCGTTGCACTGGCGCGACACCGGGCTGTCTACTGCGCCACGGTGGGTGAGCCATCGCCGACATGCCAATGCACTGATCCGAGCGCAATGCCGCCGCCGCGGCTTTCCGGCCCGAGGGGCGAAGCAGAGACCCGGACTGCCTCCACTTGTTGCGGCTCTGATCCTGGTGGCGGTTGCGGTCCGGACCGGAACAGAACGCACGGAATATCTCATCTCGGCAACGGCCCGGGTGCCGACCCTGACCAACTCGGAAACCGCGAGCTCCTAGGGTCTTGTCGAGCGGATGCAGCCGAGAGGTTTCCTATTGCACCTCTCACGCGCCATCTTTCAGGCACGCGATGCTTCATAGACGGTGAGCAGCTGCGCGTCCATGTTCCACGATTCCGGAGGGAGTAGAACCATGCCGAAAGAACCGATCCAGATGACCGAACTGTTGAAGGACGCCCCCAAAAATTGGGGACGATGGGGCGCCAATGACGAGATCGGATGTCTCAACTTTCTGACCAGCGAGGAAGTTCTGCGCGGCGTGCGCGCCGTCAGGCAGGGCAGGGTCTTCATGCTGGGCGTGCCGGTGGCGCGTCCGCAGGGCGACCCGACCCATCCGCTTCGTTCCCAGCCGATTCATACACTGACTCATGACGAAGGCTCGTATATTTCGGGCCGCGATAAACCATTCCCTGGCGGACTCAAGTACTCCGACGACGTAATCACCATGTTTCCCCAGTCTACAACGCAGTACGACGCGCTTGGTCACGCCTGGTACGGCGACAAGCTTTACAATGGCTTTGATCCCAAGACCACAATCGGCGGGCTGCAAAAGTGCTCCATCCAGCCCATCGGAGATCATGGTGTGGTGGGCCGCGGCATCCTGATCGACGCCGCCCGGTACCGGGGTAAGAAGCATCTCGATCGCGGTGAAGGCGTGACCCTCGAGGACCTTTTGGGTGCCGCCAAGAAGCAGGGCACCACGATCGAGAAGCATGACATCCTCGTATTGCACACCGGTTGGCTCAATCGATACTACGAGGAGGGCGCCAGCGCGTTCTTTCCCGAGGGTCAGTTCGACGAACCGGGACTCCAGTACAGCCAGGAACTCGTAAAGTGGTTTTACGAGATGGAGATAGTCTCGATCAGCGCCGACAATGTGGGATGCGAACAGGGCTACAATAAGGAAATCGGCGGCTTGGGCGTCCTCCATGGTGCGCTCCTGTGCAACCTTGGCGTGATCTTTAATGAGATCGTATGGCTGAAGGATCTGGCCGACGATTGTGCCAAGGACGAGCAATACACGTTCCTGTTTGCTGGTGCGCCGCTTAAGCTGGTGCACGGCTGCGGTTCCTCGGTCAACCCGATTGCGATCAAGTAACTATGTAGATGGTACTGACGATCCGGGGTCTGAGGTGATTGCCGTTGGCCGATCAATTGCTGCGGTCCTTCATCGCAACCAGAGTGGCAGTGCACCGCCACCTCAGATCGGAGAGACCCGCTGGCGGACAATTTCAACGCGTCTTCAGATGGTGTTTGTGATCTTGGATTCCGAACCAAGCCGGGAGAAGCAAAGATGGGCGCCCCAGAAAACAAAAAATTAATTCACGACGCATTCAGAGCATGGAGTGGGGGCGACGGCGCCGCGTTCTTCAATTTGCTTGCGGACGATGTGACCTGGACGGTGATCGGATCCACCGCGGTGTCGCGAACCTATAAGAGCAAGAAGGAGTTCCTCGAAGGTGCCGTGCGACCGCTGGGTGAGAAGATCGCCGGTGCCATCCGGCCCACTTTGCGCGACATCCTGGTCGAAGGTGACAAAGTCGCGTTGCAATGGGATGGTCACGCGGTCGGTAAGAACGGTACCGAATACAATCAGACCTACTGCTGGATGATGCGAATCGTGGATGGCAAGGTCCGCGAGGGAACTGCCTACCTTGATACCGAGTTGATCACACGATTGTGGAAGTAGACCGCTCCTTCGAGGGATGACTTCAAAGCCGGACCAACTCAGGCGAACCACGCGACCTATTGAGGGGTGAATCCCAGCGACAGCCGTAGAAGTCACCGGCCGGACCATTGCGAATCTAAAGCAGGCAAGGAATGCACCATGATGAAGCTTTGCTATGCCCCGGGCAGTTGCGCGACCGTGTCACACCTTGCGCTTGAGGAAGCAGGCGCGCAGTACGAACTCAGGCGAATCGACCTCGCCAAGGGCGAGCAGCGCACGGAGGGTTATCTGAAAATCAATCCCAACGGGCGGGTTCCGGCGCTAATCCTGGATGATGGACGGGTCATCATCGAAAACATTGGCATCGTGACCTACCTGGCGGGACTCCACCCGGCTGCCCAACTGATCCCGTCCGAGCCGTTCGCTGCGGCCCGCTGTTATTCACTAATGTCTTTGTTCGCGAGCAGTGTGCACGTCTCGTGGGCGCACAACGCACGTCCGGAGCGGTACACGACTGACGCGTCGGCGGTTCCGAACCTGCGTGAAGTTGGCCGCAAAAGCTTCTTCAACTACCTGCAGCTTATTGACGGATGGCTTGAGGGGCGGCCGTGGCTCCTGGACCAATACTCAGTTTGCGATCCTTACGCGCTGGTGTTCTACGCTTGGGGCCTGCGCGGCGAGCTGCCGGTCGGTGAGCTCAAGAGTTACACCGCGCACAAGGACCGGATGCTCAAGCGATCCGCCGTGCGCAAGGTCCTTGAGCGCGAAGAGAGCATCCTCGTCAGGTCCTGAGCACAGCGAAACCCGTTTGTGGTTGGGAACGCTGCGTGGCGATCGCTGGTCCGACAGCCATTGGGTAAGCATCGGCTTGGCCGTGCGAGACGACCAGCGCCCAACCGGTCTAGTTTCCTGGAGGTCTAGGTGGCGAAGGCGGTTGCGGACCCGGCGGACCGTAAGGAACCGGACCGTAGGCATTTCCCGGGCCCGGGCCAGGCCCCCATCCGCGCCAGTAGTATTCGCCTGGCCCACCCCACGGAGGTGGAGGTGGAGGCGGAGGTCCGAAACCTGGCCTCATCTGCATAGCCCAACCCTGCGGTTGGGCCACGACGACAAATCTGCGGTGATGATGGCCCGACACCAGAATCGCTATACCTATAAATACGAGGGCGGCTATCAACCCGCCGTACCATAGTCTGCGCTCCCTGAGGTCCATTTCTCTGCCAGATTCTCCTTCTCTCTCAACCGCTGCTTGTTCATCAGGCATCGCGCTAGCCTCCAGACTGACTTGCAGGCCGTCCTTCTTCCTTATCGACGAAAACCACGCTCATTTGGTTACGCAAACGAGAGGCCGATCGACGACTCCGATCGTGCGTGAATCGGCTGGCTAGAGACCTGCTTGTTCTGCACCAACCAATGCTCTTCAGACTACAAGACGGACCACCTGCCGGAACCTTGCTCTTGTTGTGTGATCCTACCGCGGGTAAACGCGCCCGACGAGTTTGAAACTCGACCCTGAAGGTTCCTGGGTGCAACGCGGGACGAGGATTTGAGCCTATAGCCCTGATGGTCTGGCGTGGCGACCGCGAACCCGGGAGTCTTCACTTGCTCCGACCGGCATCGAGAGGCTGCGTACGTTCACGCCGCGGCTGATGATCGGCCCTTGCTAATCGAAAGGAGGTTCTCGAGTGTCCTCGGTGTGCGCTGTCAATTGATTGCGCTGTATGAGCCTTACGCAGGTGTTCCAACGCAACCGGGCGTCATCGTTGCCTGGCGGACGAAGGTCGTCCGCTTTCTGGTAGAAGGCAAGCGCCTCAAGAAACAAGTCGTAGGCATGAAAGCGCGCTCCCGGTATGTGTTGCGCAAGCCGCGCCTTGGCGAGCCGCTCACGGATAATACCCGAGTAGTACGCCTGTTCGTATGGATCGCGAATGCGGCTCAGCACTTCCTGGGCCTGAGCGGAACCGACCGCGTAAGTGGCGCCAAATCGATCGGTCAGCGCCAGTAAAAGTGTGGTTAGCGCAAGCTGGTTGTCGGGCTCGGCGTTGAGCACATCAAGACAGATACTCTCGGCCTCGGCCGGTTCATTAAGCAGCCGATAGCGCATCGCCTTTTCAAGGGCCGCCGGGATCGCGTCTTTGTGGATGGGCTTTAGATCGAACATCGCATTCTCCCCAACCAATTCTGCGCCCGGGTGGCTCGCTTTGACAGGGCTACCCCTCATTTATCTGAACGGAACGCCCGGAGCAGAAAGCCGAGTGGATCGAAAAACTCGTCTACCACCCGTTCCTTGAGCGGGATGATCGCGTTGTCCGTTATCGTGATGCTCTCGGGACACACGCGCGTGCAACACTTGGTGATGTTGCAGTAGCCGATACCATTTGCCCGACGCAGGTCCTCGGTTCGATCTTCGACGTCGAGCGGATGCATCTCAAGCGCCGCGCTGTGGACCAGGAACCGCGGACCGATGAACTCATCGTGCAGCCGGTGGTCGCGCAACACGTGGCAGACGTCCTGGCACAGAAAGCACTCGATGCACTTGCGGAACTCCTGGACGCGGTCGATGTCTGCCTGTGCCATTCGCCAGGTTCCGTCGGCCGCGTCGGGCGGACGGGGCCGGAACTTCCGAATTTTTTTCTTCACCTCGTAGTTCCACGAGACATCGGTGGTGAGGTCCTTGATCGGTGGGAACGCCTTCATGGGCTCGATGGTCACGGGTCGATCGAGCTGCAGCTGGTTGAGCCGGGTCATACACATCAGCTTGGGCATCCCGTTGACCTCGGCAGAACAGGACCCGCATTTGCCGGCCTTGCAGTTCCACCGCACCGCAAGGTCGTTGGCATGCTCGGCCTGGATCTTTAGGACCGCATCGAGCACAACCATGCCTTCCGAGATCTCGGTGGTATAATCGACCGCCTGGCCGCCCGTGCTGTCGCCGCGCCAGATTCTGAAAGTGGCAACACTCATAACTTCATCTCTTCAATGATCTGTTTTAGTTCTGCTGGCATCTCAGGGATAGGCTCGCGCCGCACCTCCATCTGCCCGTCGCTCGCCTTGCGTACCACCACGTTCAGTTTGCTGTAGGTGTCGTCCTTGTCCGGATAGTCTTCGCGGAAGTGCGCACCCCGGCTTTCCTTGCGTTCCAGACCGGAGCGAGCGATCGCCTCCGAGACCGTCAGCAGGTTGTCGAGATCGAGTGCCGTGTGCCATCCAGGATTGTACTCGCGGTTGCTGGGGACACCGACGCGTCGGGACCGTTCCCACAACTCGCCGATCTTGTCCAGCGCCGTGCGCATCTCACCCTCGTTGCGCACGATCCCGACGAGATTTTGCATGACCTCCTGCAAGTCATATTGAACCTGGAACGGTCCTTCCGGCTTCGCTCCGGATGCAGCGGCGCGATCGAAAGGCTTCAGCGCTTCGCGGGCCGCCTGCTCGATTTGCAAATCATCGACCTTGCCGCGACCATGCTCTTTGGCGTAGTTGGCCGCAAATTCTCCTGCCCGTTTGCCGAACACCAGCAGATCGGAAAGCGAGTTGCCGCCCAGACGGTTGGCCCCGTTGATACCGGCCGCACATTCGCCTGCGGCGAACAGGCCTTCGACGGTTGACATCTGCGTCTCGGAATCGACCCGCACACCCCCCATTACGTAGTGGGTGGTCGGTCCCACCTCCATGGGTTCCTTGGTGATGTCGATGTCCGCCAGCTGTTTGAACTGATGGTACATGCTTGGCAGTTTTCGCTTGATGTGCTCGGCAGCGTCGGGAAGCTTTTGCTTGATCCAGGAGATATCCAGAAAGACCCCGCCGTGGGGGCTTCCACGTCCTTCCTTGATCTCGCGAACTATACAGCGCGCCGTGTGATCGCGGGTCAGCAATTCCGGCGGGCGGCGCGCGCTCTTGTCGCCCTGGGTGTAGCGCCAGCCCTCCTCCTCGTTGTCGCAGGTCTGGGCGCGGTAATTCTCGGGAATATCGTCGAACATAAAACGCCGGCCGGCCTTATTCAGCAGGATCCCGCCTTCGCCGCGCACGCCCTCGGTGACGAGGATGCCCTGAACGCTCGGCGGCCACACCATTCCGGTCGGATGGAACTGCACGAACTCCATGTCCATCAGCTCGGCCCCCGCGTGATAGGCGAGCGAGTGTCCGTCCCCGGTGTATTCCCAGCTGTTACTGGTAATCTTGAAGGCGCGACCGACCCCGCCGGTCGCCAACACGACGGCGCCGGCCGAGAACAGCTTGAAGCGCCCACGGTCGCGGTCATAGCCAAGCGCACCTACCACCCGGTTGCCGTCTTTAAGCAGCGTGACGATCGCGCACTCCATGTGCACATCCATCCCCTGGTGAATCCCGTGGTCCTGGAGGGTACGAATCATCTCCAGCCCGGTGCGATCGCCCACGTGAGCCAGTCGTGGATAACGATGCCCTCCGAAGTTGCGCTGCAGGATGCGACCATCCTGGGTCCGGTCAAAGACCGCACCCCAGGCCTCCAGTTCGCGCACCCTGGCGGGAGCTTCTTTCGCGTGTAGCTCGGCCATATGCCAGTTATTGAGGTATTGGCCGCCGCGCATGGTGTCCGCGAAATGCACCTTCCAGCTGTCGCGGTCGTCAACGTTTGCGAGCGCGGCCGCGATGCCACCTTCAGCCATCACCGTATGTGCCTTGCCAAGCAGAGACTTGCAGACCACCCCCACCGAAACCCCGGCTGCTGACGCTTCGATCGCAGCACGCAGTCCGGCTCCCCCCGCTCCGATCACCAGCACGTCGTGCTCAAAAGTCTGGTATTCCGCCATCAAAAAATTCTCCAGTCTGTGACTATTCCCATCGAGCAGAGGCGGACGTAGAGGTCGGCGAACGCGACGAAAAAGAGGCTCGGCCACGCCCAGCCCATATGGCGCCGATTAAAGCAGCTGACGCAGCTGTAGACCTGCTTTCGAACCGGCGCCTCGGAGAGTCGGTCGAGATAGCCGCCAACCAGGTGCCGCAGCGAATGGCAGCCAAACGTGTAGCCCGCGATCAGAACCACATTGGTGGCGAGCACCAGGGTTCCGACGCCGATTCCGAAGACCTGCTTGCCAGTAGCTGGATCGGCAAACCACAGGGCATCCCAAACATCGTGCCCAAGGATCAGGATGAAGCACAGCGCCAGGTATAGGAAATAGCGATGGATATTCTGAATGATCAGGGGGAAGGAGCGTTCACCCCGATAGTGTTTTCGAGGCTCGCCAACCGTGCACGAAGGGGGATCGGCCCAGAACGCTTTGTAGTACGCTCCCCGGTAGTAGTAGCAAGTAAGGCGGAAGCCGGCGGGTGCCCAAATGATCAGGAATGCTGGCGACCATCGAAGCCATTCCGGCCACCAACCGGGCTCGGCAGCGGACAACCATCGATGAGAATAGGTGCCGAACAGCACCGGCGAATAAAACGGCGAAAGGTAGTTGCCGGAGTAGTAATGATCTCCCTGGATGCCGGCCCACGTCGCGTACACGAGGAACGCACTCAGGCCGATGAAGACCAGTAGCGGCTGTGCCCACCAAACATCCTGACGCGCAGTCTGCGCGAATCCCGCCGGTCGTATCGAGGTGGCCGGTTGGCTCATACAAGCGACTCCCTTCGCTCAGCACCTTGTGTGCTCTTAGAGTAAGGGTTTTTCAACCGGAACGGGGCCTCCTTCGCTCCGATCCGCGCCTCGCCGACTGACGGTCCGCCTACCCTTCCCCCAAAATTGCTGGACGGCTTATAGCAAAAATCCACACAAAGGGAGTATCGATTCGCGACGACGAGTGGGTCCCCATTTGCCCGTGTTTGCCCTCTCACCCCATCGATCGCTGCTCGGCACGCCTCGTAAAGGCGAGGAAGTGCCGGTTTGAAAAACTACCCGAGGCCTCCGCCTGCGCGGGAGCGCGAACTGTTCCCTGCGACTCACCTGGAAACGGGGGGGCGCCCGCGACAGCGAACCGAGTCGTGGTGTACCGAGAGTTGATCAAAGCTCGGCAGATCAATCTGTCTCGATGCACACCAAAATCGGGGGCGCGGTTCAAAGCTCAACCGCAAGCGGCACACACTTCCCGCACGAGCGCTCGGCGGGGAACGTGAAGGCCTGCCCTATGGCTGGGCCGCCCCCGAGCCCAGCGCGTCGGCCTGCGCGACCGGCGTCGGCTCGCGGCCCGCAGCCAGCGGCACCGAGCCGGGCGTGCGCTCAAAGGGATCGGTCAATCCGAGCCCCCTGCCGATCTCTCTCACCGCCGGCATTACCTCTCTCGAAATCAGCTCAAGACACTTGATGCGATCTTTCTGCGCGAGCGGGCCATCGAGCCAGAACGAGAAGATACCCGGGCGTAGAACTTCCAATACCTTGCGCAAGCGCGGGATCACGTAATCAGGAGTTCCAGCGATCATCTGCAGATCTTTCTTGCTCTCCTCGTATTGCGCGTAGACGCCACGGCGGATTTCTTCGATTTCCTCCTCGGTGTCGCTACCGCCACCAGCGTGGATCGGCTTGCCCGGGAAGTTGGCAGCGGCCGCTAGTCGCGCCATTCGACGCGTCGCTTCCTTCGAGTTGTATCCGGGCGGGAACATCCATTCCGGGCGCGCGAAATGCGCGAACGCGCCGCCGTATAGGAACCGTTTCCCGAGTTCCTCGGCGCGGGCCTGATTTTCGCCGACGAAGACCGGCTGGAGATAGCCGAAGTTCTCAGGACCAGCCTGGTAGCCTTCCTTTGCGGCGGTTTGCGTGTACAGGTTCCAGAGTTCGACAGTGGGCTCGAGCCGAGTCGCGAGCGCAACGTAGGGAAAGCGCTTCCTGGCGCACCATGCGACCGTGTCGGGGCTGACCAGACCCGGAATCCATATGGGCGGATGCGGTTTCTGCAAAGGCAGTACCCAGGGGTTCACGAAGCGAAAGTGGAAGTGCTTGCCTTCGAAGCGAAACGGCCCCGGCGTGGTCCACGCCTTTATGATGAAATCGACGCCTTCCTCGAAATACTCGCGGTTGTAAGCGGGATTCGAATTGTTGGCGAGCTGCTCGCTGCCCGCTCCCCGAACCCAGCCCGGCACCAGGCGCCCGCCGGAGATCAGATCGATCATCGACAGCTCCTCGGCCAATCGAAGTGCATTGGCGACGGTCGGAACCGGATTGCCGAGCAGCACGATCTTGGCGCGCTTGGTCGTTTTGGCCAGGATCGCCGCCTCGACATCCATGACCGAGCCCAGGCAGAACGGGGTGCCATGATGCTCATTGAGCATCAATCCGTCGAAGCCAAGTTCCTCGGAATAAATTTTTTCGTCCAGGTATTCGTTCAGGAGTGCCGATCCGTGGCGCGCGTCGAAGTTTTCATTCGGCAAGCCGAAGAAGCTGCGATGGCGCAGGATTTGGGTTTCCAGCGTCCGGCTTCTTTGCGGCTCAGTCTCGGGGTCGTAGTGATATTGCCTCTCAGTAAACCACATCAGATGCATGATCGCCGTCTCCCTTGGTCATTGGAGAAAATTCTTTACTTCCTTGACAAAACCTTCGGATGCTTCCACTTCCGGCCGGTGACCGCAGGCCTCGAATATTACCACCCGCGAGTTTTTCATCGAACGCTGGTACACGGCGGCCGCCGATATCGGCACGACCTGATCATCGCGGCCCCAGATAATCAAGGCGGGCGGATTGGCATTGCCCTCCAGCAGATGGGGCAGGCTGGGGTTGAACATATACGGCTGCCAGGCCAGGCGGGCAGTTTCCGCACGCGCGTCCTCGAAGGCTTCGTATTGTTCGGGCGAGGTTCCCCCACCGTACAGGGTCGCAAATTCCGGGGTCCTTTCCGGGTCGCGCACGGATTCGCGCAGATACACGAGCGCCGGAACCTTGAAGAGGTCCTTGATCTCTCCTTCCGGAGGTCGAATGCCGGCCGGCGCGACCAGTACCATTTTTGAAAAAAGCGCCGGGTCGTTGGCGGCCATTTCGGCGGCCAGCCATCCACCAAGCGAAAATCCGATCACGTCGATCGGAGCCAGCCGTTGTTCACGGACGGCTCGCGCGATGAACCCTGCCAGAT
>JAFAHS010000182.1 GCA_019237115.1 Deltaproteobacteria bacterium | reverse complement strand
ACAGGCCATCCCGATGAAACACTGCGCCACGCTTTCTGGCCGGATCGGGTGCCGTGGCTTGAGCTCAACGACAACGTGCGGAAGGCGGCGGGCTTCGACAAATAGCCCTACCCCAGCTAAACCCGAGGCGCGGGCAAATTTCCTCCGGCCCCGATGATTCCCTGAACGGCTCGGCTGAGTCCCCCGCAGTCCGGGCCGTTCTCCTTTCTCCCCTGCACGGATCGGTGCACCGGACCGGCGTAAGCGGGACTGACGACCGGGTCGGCCCCTAGCCTTCGATCAAAGCAGAGCCGCCTTCTTCCCGCTGCTACTCCCCAGTGAAAGTCGGAAAGACAAGTGGGAACGACGGTCGCGCCTGCAAATTGATCGACAGACTCGACGGCGGCGTAATCGCGGAGGGACAGTTTCCAACCGCTGGTGGCCGATCCCTAGCCGTTTATAACAGCGGTTCGGCGCACTCCCGAGCGACTCGATCGCTCTCTCGATTTTCCCAGCTGCAATTCTCTTCAATCCACCAAATGGGATGGAGGGCAACTCAAGCAGGTGAGTTCTTTCAAATTTTTTGTTTCGATCCGGCAAGTTCTGTCTTTACGTGCTTGGCACCGCCCTTGCTCAATCACTCGTGGCGGTCATAAAAGCCGCTCCGCCGCGCCACTCTGGGTACCGGTTCGGGGAGACTGAAACGGTGGCGCAGCAGGTACGTATTGAGAGGAGAAGGTTGCATATGAGTTCATATCTGAAACTGAAGCGAGGATTAGCCGTGGCCTTCCTGGGACTTGGCCTGCTGGCCGCGCCGATGAGCGCGACGGCGGAGACTTATGTCGAGCCCAACGGTGCTGTTGTGCATGCCCACCCACGATCGGCGCATCGACGTTGGAAGGAGGAAAGCCGCGACGCGTGCGCTAACGCTGCGAGGCTGGAGAACCAGTACCGACGCGACCGCAAGACGGGTCATCCAGCCGCGGCTAACGATGTCCTGGCGGAGATGAGGACAGCCGAGAGTCGCTGTCATGGAAGGTAAACGCGAACTTCACTGAACTACACACGAACCAGCGCGGCGGTTGCATGAACGCGCCCGCCGCGTTGTTCCCCAAAACTTCAAACGATATCCAAGCTGCCGCCCGTGGATTGGCTGCCCTACCTTAGAGCAGCAGCTTACGGCGTGTGGCGACGCCGGATTGGGTCGGCGGTCGCGGTCACTGTGAGTGCACCAGACCAGTGACTCCGGCCACCAGCATCGCGCTGAAGAACCATCCGGCAAGAATGTGTACCCACAGGTAGTAGCGCAACCCCGCTCCCCATTTTTGCTTAAGTGCCGCATTCGGCAGCCAGTAATCCTCCTGATGCAGTTTCACCAGCGGCAAGAAGCTCTCCAGCGAATAGAAAAACGCGTTGAATGGTTGGTACCCTGCAGGGGGTGAAGGAACGATCAGTTGCGGATTGCTCCTGGCTTGGCGGGCTTTTTCAAAAAACTCAGCCGCATCTTTTTCCACGGGGGTCAGCACCCCCCTCTGATATCCTGACCAAAACAGCACGGTGCCCAGAAGAACGAAGAAAATGATGGGTATCAACGCGAGAAACGGACGATAGCCGTAGCCGATCGTCCACCGCAAAAGGAAACGCAAAATCGCACTCCGTCGCTCGACAAGTGGCCGGTCGCCGCTGATTCGTACGCCTGTTGCTCGCTGGCAACTCGAACCGCAGTTGCGTCGTCCTGCAGACCCGCCTGTTCGAAACACGTGGGCAAGCGGTTGATATGGCTGCGGTCTGAACTCCCTCGGTTGGCGGCGCAGCCACTCCAACCTCCTTCCCGCGGTCAGCGGCGCCTCTGCGGCGATCTTTCGGTAAACGAAACCATCCAGGTACAGGAATGGAGAAAGGGGCCAGTCGCCCTCATCGTCCCACAGTGTTCCAACGCTCGTCGAACTGAGATCGATCAGCGTTGTAGGGGAAAGTGAAACACGTTGCCAGAAGAGCGTGCCTCCTACCGTGACGAAGGCAGCTTGTAGTTGTGCGGCGGTTGCGATCTGTGCAGGTTGCGCACGGTCACCATTTTCGGCTCCGAGGAAGCGAGCGTCGTTAAAATCGAGGTCGCCATTGATCGTGCTTCGATTAAGTCTAATCTTCCCCAGCGTATCAACTTTGTTGAAATAGGCATTGCGTTTGATTTGTGCCAGCGCAACCGCCATCGACTCGGGCGTTTTTTTGAAATACGCGCCGCTACACCTCAAGTCACCATCGATCTTGGCATCGGTTAGGTCGACCGAACCCGCAGCCGTCAGGCCACCATTGATTAAGAGATCGCCATTGACGGACAGACCCTGGCCATTGAGGTTATTTATCGAACTTCCGTGAAAATCCACGGTGCGAGTTTCGGCGTCCGACAGATTAATGTCTCCCATCAGGCAGTGCGCAATGATCATCGGAAAGGGAACGGCGGCGTTCGCGAGGTAAAGCGTGCCCACTATTCGCGCGGCGCGAAGATCAATCCCGGAGGAAGTCACCAGCTGAACCGCGTCGTGATCGACCACGAGCCAACGGATGAGTTTCGCGTCAACCGTGCGGTCCGGGCCCCAATTCTCGACATGAGCCAGATCGTTCGATGGATCTTTTTCACCTGCACAATCCCCACCCCATGCGGTTGTGCCCGTGACAACCGCCTTCAGTAGCCTGTCTTCGGCGGGAGTCCGCATATGATTCGGGAGCGCTGCTGCGAGCTCGGACTTTAGTGACCGGTAGTCTTTGAGTTCCCTATCGGTGAGGACTGCCGCAGCGCCGGCTTTGATGCACGAGTTCGACTGTGTGAGTTGGTCGGACGTCTGTGCGCTTAGCCGAATCGAAGAAAGGGCGAGTATGATGGCAGTGAGCGCAGCGAAAGCCACTGAGGCAGATAACGGTCGCATGGTCTCCTCCCTTTCCTGACAGCGGCGCCGCCCAAACCCGCCCAAGGCGGGCCGCGGCGCGCACGACCGTGATTTGCAATTGGCAGCAGCGCGCGCTGTGAGGATACGTCAGCGACCTTATGCGGCGACCCCCGAAAAGCACAAGCCTGACTTCATTCTCATGGCGGTTAGCCGTCGAAGGCCATGCAAAGAAATCCTTGCGACAGCTACGCAATCCTGAGCTCGTTAAGGGAAAGACTGATTTTGGGTTCGCCCAGTCCGCCTTGCGGAGAGTCAACTGGATAGCGATCGCCGGCGTAAGAGTATCGTGGTCCTGCTTGGACGATCCGATCTCCCCATGCGCTCCCTTTGCATGGGACACTCAACATCGGTCGAAGGTCGGAACCCTCGTGAAATGACTTTTCGCGAGTCGCGCGCAGTGCTTTGCGAATCGCGAAGGATATCGGGCCGGACCACCTCAAAATAATCCAACAAAATACCGCACAGCCACATTGGCATCAGTCTTGCGTTGTCCCCCCACGAGCTGACTTTGCGGGAGGCGAGAAAATGACTGCGACTATAGTTGATCGGCTGAGACTGGCGGGTTTTCGGCGGAGCAACGAGCAGAGCGAGATTGACGCAGCTCGTATCGCGCAAGGTAGTTTCCTCAGTGAGCTGCCTGGAGTGATGTTCGCACTCCTCACCTTGGCCTACATCGTTCTCTCGCTCGTGAGCCTCTAACGCGCCGCATTCGCGTTCACCGGAGGCCGCCGAGCGAATTCAACTCGATCAGCTCGCCGACCGCGCGCCCGCGTCGCTTCTGTGGTGATGCGGGGATGGTAGCGATGGGGAGCCGAGCAATTCCCACGTTGGGTAGATCCAAATCGGAATTGCGGATTTGTTAAATCGACCGCGAGACACGCGGCGAGACGAAGTTAGGTAAGACAAGATGATGGAAGTCATATCACTACTGGCGGGACTGGCTATTGCGATTTGGATCATCGCCTTCCCCGTGAGGCCATACTTGAAGCGGCCCAAGGCCGGGCAGTAACGTCGCTCTTGCCGAGCTAACTGGCACACAGTCATCCACCAGAGAAGCCACCCTGACGGTCGGAAGGCCGCGTGGTCAGATGGGCACGACTTGAATCGGAATCTTTTTAATCGCCGATTCAGTCTCGCGAAGGAGTAATCAGCCTGGTGTCGGCGCTGGCCTAGGGTCGCGACCCCTTCGTCGGCTGCTTATCGCGTTACGATAGGAGTTGTGAGAGCGTTCCCAACCTTCGGGTGCTCACACACGCGATCGAACTCGCCTATCCGCTCGAGAGCGGGTCGAATTCAAAGTGCCTGATTTTCACGTCGGGTCGATTTGATTGTCTATGACCTCGTGGTCTAGTATCCGCCGTGTTTCGCAAGACGAAAATGCTGCACGGCAAGGGACCGCAATCGAGGCACACCCGGATAGGAACGAATGCCGTTTTTTGTGTACTAGCAGCGGCACTCGTGGTGTGCTCAGGAGCCGGGGTGTCCGCCGCACAACTCGCCACTATCGGTTCCGCGTCTTCAGTGGGAACCACCCTTCCGACGGACTTCCCAGTCATCATTAACCCTTACCTGGGAGTGCCGGTCATTGGGTTCGGAGCGAAGTCATCCAGGCCCCGAAGTCACGTTCCTGTGATATTTTTGCATGGGAATAACGACACGCCCTTTCCAACCGCCTGCAATCCGTTCGGGTACATCCAAAACTTCGCTCAGTATTTTCTTGAAAATGGATATCAAGCCGGCGAGCTGTGGGGTCTTGGCTACCAGGGAGACCAGTGCGACCTGTTAAGCGATCCCACCCTCAAGTCGGGGGTCGCTCACAGCACTGCAGCTGCGGTTCCGTTGCTACGCGCTTTCGTACAGGCGGTAATCGCGTACACCGGAGCGACGCGGGTCGATATCGTTGCCCACAGCCTCGGCGTGACCGTCACTCGTGAATGGATGTTCCAGGACCACTCCTATTCTATGGTCCGCTCATTGGTCGCAATCGACG
The DNA here is from genome assembly GCA_019237115.1 of Deltaproteobacteria bacterium. Lineage (GTDB taxonomy): Bacteria > Desulfobacterota > Binatia > Binatales > Binataceae > JAFAHS01. The sequence continues at coordinate 24,972 of JAFAHS010000182.1, read as the reverse complement.
GCCCAAATCACGGGATCATCGACTGCTCACCGAATCCCGCCAACTATTTTCAGGCACCGGCCAATGGGGGATTCATTCCTCACAGCGCGATCTGCGACGAATACGGCTCCGACCACACCCAGCTTCTCGCGACCCTCAACGCAGCCGGCGAAACCCCGGGCCCGACCCGATACCTTGTGATTCGAAACGTGTTCCGCGCATCGCCAGAGAGTGGCGACTTCGTCTATCTCTCGGCTCAGGACGGGTTCTTCGCTCCAGTTCCGGCAGAGGACCGCGACGGTGTGCGGCATGATTTTTCCGGCAGCGCACTGCTGAGCGGGGCTCGTTCCGTTGACCTGACGGGCCAGGGGCAATTCGACACAATCCTTGGAACCGCGCACCTCGGCATCCTGAACTCGCCAGACGCGTGGAGCGCGGCCATCACATTTCTCGCTTCCCAGTAGACGGGAGTCGCGACTGCTCGGGCTCGCAGGCGATTTGATTCCAAGTCGGACCCTCAGCAGAGACAGGCCGAGCTTTGGAGTCTTTGGCTTCATAGCATGCTGCGGGTCTCATCGTCGATCGTCGACATACCAGGGGACGATCTGCGGACTGCGTAGCGCGCTGGAAGACGCTGGATTAATCACCAGTCGGGTTCTTTCAGCATTCGACGACGCAGCCAGAGAGCGACTTCATGATGCGCTGATGAGTTGGCAGGAAACGAGACACTAGCGGTACGCCGCAGCTTGAATTCCGTACAGCTCGGAGTACTGCCCGCCCTTTGCCATCAGGGACTCGTGGGTGCCGACTTCCGCAACGCGCGCGCCGTCGAGGACCACAATCAGATCAGCCATGCGCACGGTGCTGAACCTATGAGAGACCAGAATGGTAATTCGATCCTTAGAAGCGTCGTCGAGCCCATCACGTTTAGGAATGCGAGCAGCCGCCGCGTAACGCTCGAACAATGCATGCTCGGTCTCGGCATCGAGCGCGGCGGTTGGCTCGTCGAGGACCAGCAGCAGCGGATCATCACGCATGAAGCCACGGGCGAGAGCCAACTTCTGCCATTGACCGAAGCTGACCTCCACGCCTCCCGGCCAAGTGGGACCGAGCTGCGTCTCGAGGCCGACCGCCAGTCGTGCCACGACGTCCTCGGCACCGGCGCGATCGACCGCGGTAGCAACCGCCGGCTCGTCATCAAGGCGCGCCACATCGCCGAGACCAACTGTGTGCCGCGCGCGAAACTCGAAGCGGAAAAAATCCTGGAAAGCGCCTGTCAGGCGCCTGCGCCAATCCTCCACAGAAATCTGCGCGAGGTCCATCCCGTCAATCAGGATTCTGCCCTGATCCGGTTGGTAGAGGCGCGCCAGCAGTTTCACGAGTGTGGTTTTACCCGCGCCGTTTTCTCCGACGATGGCGACTACCGAACCGCGCTTCAAATCCAGGTTCACGTCCTCGAGCACCCGGCGCTGGGTCCCGGGATAGGCGAACGAGACATTCTCCAGCCGGATACCTTCGCTTAATCTCAGCGGGGCAGGTAGTTCTGCGCCCTTCGCCTGCGCCGACGCATAGTCTTCCAGCCACGCCAAACGTCGGGAGCCATCGAGCCAAATCCCGCGCAGGAAACCGATTTCGCCGACCGTGGCGCCGATGTACGCAGAGAGCCTCGAGCCAGCGGCGAGCACCAGCAGCACCTGTCCGGCATTCGCGCGAAGGCCATAGGTAACGAAAACCACCGCTCCAACGTAACCAGCGGCGAAAATCAGCCACCCCACGCTATGCCAAACCGCGCTCGCCATTCGCGCAGCACCGACGGGCCCATACCATTGTTCCCAGGCCTCGCGCCTCAGCGTCGTCAGCCGAGTTCCGATACGCGTGACGCGCACCTCTTTGCCTGGTGGCGCCGTGGTGGCGGTGGTAAAGAGATGCCGCGCGAGCCGGTTTGCCGACGCGCCGCGTTCTTCGGCAGCGCGCTCGATACCGGGGCGCCACGTAGCGGTCAGCACTGTCGGCAGCGCGAACAGCACCAGCAGCAGCAACCGCCCATCGATCGACATCAGCAGGGCGAGCGTCACGCCGAGCCGAAGAATCCATCCGCAGGTCGAGAAGAGGGACATGTACATGTGGTCGAGTACGAAGACCTGGTCGCGCAAGACCGCAAGCCGATCGAGATATTCGGGACGCTCATGATGCGCGATGGTCGCGACGGTGGCCTGGAGCCTCGCGACGTGAGATTCCAGCGCGATCGTCAATCGGTCGCGAAACCGGCGCTGGACCCTGTCGCTGGTCACGCGAAGAAACCAGGTGCCGACGGCGAAGACGGCTAGCCCCAGCCCCGCGGCAATCGCCTCCACACGGTTATGCGCCGCCAATCCGTCCACCAGCAGCATCAACCACAGCGCCAGCAGGGCATCAGGCAGCGCCGCGAGCAGCGACAGACCGAACGCGACGACGAGCAGGCGTGGCTCGGCCTGGTAGCCACGCTTGAGCGCACGCCACATCGCGGGTATCGCAGCCGGCAGATCGTCAACCCGCTTCATCGAGGGTGTCCTCTCCTTCCTGCTCATCCGGCTCACCGAAGCGGGAAGCCTGTAAATCGAACATGGTCCGGTAGCGTCCACCCGCCGCCATCAACTCGTCGTGGGAGCCAAATTCGACCACGCGGCCATGCTCGAGAACGCAGATACGGTCTGCGTGGCGCACGGTCGAGAATCGATGCGAGATGAGGATCGTGGTGGTGTTCCGTGTCGCGTCCAATACGCGATTGAAAATTTCCTGCTCACCACGCACGTCGAGTTGCGCGGTCGGCTCATCGAGCAGCACTACACCAGCGCCAAGCTTCACCGCGCACAGAGCGCGTGCCAGCGCAATCCGCTGCCACTGGCCACCCGACAAATCGGTGCCGTTGCGGTATGCGCGCGACAGTATGGTGTCCAAGGTGGCGAGATGCGCGGCACCCGCATCGGCGAGTGCCTGTTGAATGACCGCGTCGGGCGCACCAGCAGGCGCGACGTTGTCCCGGAGCGATAGCTCGAATCGAATGAAATCCTGAAATACGGCAGTGACGCGGCTGCGCCACGCCTCGATGTCAAGCTCGCGCAAATCGACTCCATCGATCTCGATCGCACCTTGCTGTGGATCGTAGAGGCGGCACAGGAGCTTGGCCAGAGTGGTTTTCCCGGCGCCATTTTGGCCGACGATCGCAAGCGAGGAACCCGCCGGAATCGTCAAATCGAATCCATCCAGGACCGCTTGACCCGCCGTTCCAGGATACGCGAATCGCAGGTTGCGGAAGCGAATCGCCCGCGCGGGCAGCTCGTATGCTGTTCGGCTCCCACGCCTTAATTCGCCCCTGGCACCCATCGCGTCCTCAAGACGGAGAACTGCGGCGGCGGGTGCCGCAGCACCATCCAGCGCCCAGGACAGGCCCCCGAAGGCGATCATGCTGGTGCCGACTCCCGCGGTTGCGAAAGTGACGAGCTGACCGACCAACAGCCGCCCCACGATCGCGTCCTGTACGATCGCCCAGAACACCAAAAGGTTGGCCGAAAGGACGATCAGGACGCTCCATAACACTGGGCGCTCCCGCAACCGGGTTGCCTCCCAGCGCAGGTCAAAGAGCCGCCGACGCCTGCTGGTGAACCGTTCGATAGTCCATCCGGCAAGGCCGAACAATCGCAACTCCTTGGCGGCGGGCGGGTCGACGGCCAGGCGGTACGCATAGTCGGCGTGCCGCTGAGCTTCGCGAACCTCGTCGGTGTTACGATCTCGCCAGACGCCGCTCTCACGCAGCAGCCAGTGTGTGCTGAGCCAGGCGCCGCCGAGCAGCAAGGGAGCCCACCATCGATAGGCGGCAAGCACGGCTGCGGATAGTACTCCCCCGACCATCTCGACCAGACCCGACGCGATGAAGTCCATCGCGATATTGAGCGGCGGTCCGCTGATACCAAGGTCGAAGTCGCGTGCCATCGCGAGGTCGGCGGTAAGGCGCGAATCTTCAAGATGTCCCATTCCGGGCGGGCCGACGCAGGCCAGGGTCAGTTGATCGTAGAGCCATGCGGCAGTGCGGCTGCCCAGGTTGGCGCCGACCGCCTGATGGAGCGACGGCAGGGTTTGGAGCAGCACGAATACCACGCCGACCGCGACGAGGGGCGGTACCAGCGCACTTCCGCGCTGGACTGCACCGACCAAAACGCCCATTGCAATCGCAAACAGGGCCGGCAGCATTCCGCGCACCCAAAGTGCGGTCCACCAGGCAATCGCAAGGGATCGATCAGCCCTTGGCAAGACCCCAAAAAACTTCCACTCCGCGCGCGCTCTCAGGCGATCCCACATGTTCATCCCTTATAACCCGGCCACCCCCTGCAGGGTTACGCCTCGGCCATGTGCCGACCGGACTGCCCGGGTGAGAAAACCAGAACGAGGGGACCGTAAGAAGGCCGACCCTGACATCAGTGCCCGCGGCCAGATGCGGGTTGGCCGGGCTACATGCGGGATTCTAAGAATTGCGGGCGCGATCAGGGCGCCCGACTTGTGTTATCGCCCTAACGAACCATCGCCGGCAGGCACCGCTCTAACTTATGTATAATCTGCGCAGATTCTCCGGTGCGCCGGGCGCCGGGTTCAGTCCCCAGTTGCACCTGTTGAAATAGAGTTGGGGACGAACATTCTCGGCGCCTGCGCCGGGGTCAGTCAGACGGCGGTGAGCCTGACCTAAGCAAAGGCGCCGACTTTCCGTCATTCGGCGAACCTCCAAATTGACAGCGTGTTGTTGTTGTCATTGACGAAAGCTAGATCGTTTACCGCGCTGAATGCCGCCGCGACAATTCCAAATGGTCCATCGATGTTAGGGCCAATCGAGAACTCACGCACAAAGCCGCCCTGGCTGGTGAATTCCACCAGTTCGCTGGGCTGGTTGGGATCCGGGTTGATCGAGTCATTGCTGGCTACCACCAGGTCGCCATTGGGAGCCAGCGTGAGACCCATCGGTCCCGTGCAGGTGACTCGTATCCGCGAACCCCTGCAGCCCAGGGGCGGATAGCCGCCCCTGGGCTATGGGCCGAACTCTTCTTTCGGCCCCTGCCGGTATCCCTTGCTATGGCGCGACCGTGATCACGCCCAACAGGCCATTGCCGTAGTTGTCCGGACCTGCCGTGAAGAACAGCTGGTTGTGTGCGGTGCCAGGACCACCATCATGGCCGAACTGTATGGCCCAAACGTTGTCGATGATGATCGGCTGGCCGCTCGCGTCCTGCAGCGGACCGAGAAACTCACCCGTGCTGGGATCGAAGGCGTTGATCTCGCCCTGAGGGACGTTGTTGCTGACCAGGATCGCACCGCTCATCGTGCCAAAATCGGCGGGAGCCTGAGCAAGACCCCAGGGTGAATTGAGTGGCCCATGTACGGCTAGGTGGGTCTTCAGGCGCCCATCCGAATGAAAAACATCCACGAAGCCGCCCGGCGCATTGGTAAGAGAGGTGTAGGTGACCCAAATGTCGCCGTTGATGGTTTGAATCCCGTACGGCGCAAAGTCCGGGGGAATGGCGGGGTCATTAAACGACTTCACGAGATTGAACCCGCCGTCGAACATATCGACCCTCCGGTTCTGGCCATCATCCGCGGCGTACAGGAAGGTCTGTCCGTCGGTCTCGGTGGCGATCGTCAACCCCGAGTAGACCGCGCCCACTTTAGACCGGTCCGCCGCGATCGTCGCGTGACTTGCACCAGTGTCGCTGATGCCGTCGACCGTGGGATTCCAGCCGCTGATGGTGCCGTCCAGGGTGGCGAACATGAAGAGCGATCTGCCCGACTTACCCTGTTCCCTGATAGTAAAATCGTGCGGTTTGGGGCTGATATTTCCAACCGTCCCGGTCGGCATGCCGGGAGTTCCCTCTGCGCTGTTCGGTGCTGGCGGAATTGACACAAACAGAGGTTTTTGCTGACCGGTTCCGGTATAGAGAGTGGAGAACCCGGTGCCATTGTCGCTCACCCAGAACGGACTGGTGTCGAGCTGGGTAAGACCCCACGCATTAACTAGGTGTTGGTCGGTGTTAGGCGCCACACCCTCCTGATTCGAGACCAGGTCTGTACGTACGTATTGCGCGAAGCTCAGTGATGGGAATAGTGACATCAGCAATCCCATGATCACGAACGACTTAAAAACCTTGATCGCACAGTTCACTTTCTTTGCCCCTCTATTAGGTAGTTTTTATCCGTGAAATACACACCTCAGCCGGCCTTCGGATGACTCCAGTTCCGCGGCGACAGCCCTCTTCCATTCCGCATCCATCGCCGGTTCTGGTGGGTGGTCGGTCGCGCGCCCACCCACCGATCCTCGGTTTACACATGACACAATAAGCTGTCGTCATAGTCGAAATGTTCCTCGCGACGGCGCTCCCGTAAGAATTCGGCTGTTACTTGTTTTGTTATCTCTGTTCACTTGACAACAATCTTTCCGATCATGCCGCTGGTTTCATGAACCGCACACGCGTATCGGTACGTGCCAGCGACCTTGAAGGTGTGGCTGAAAGTCGCACCCGGCTTGAGAAAACCTGAATCGAACGGCTGGGCACCCGAGGGACTCCCTACATCGCCGCAATTTATCGCCATCGACGGATCGGTGGTTGCGTGATGCACTTCGTTTCCGACGTTGCGCCATTCGACGGTGTCGCCCACCTTGATGGTTACGGTCCCGGGTTCGAAGGCTGCGGGCACATCCAACATCTTGATAGTCACAGCCGGCTGCGAAGCGACTGCGGTTCGCCTTTCCAGGAGCGCCACGATTGCTATGGCTGCCGGCAGAGCAATAGCCAGCAGCAGGTAGTACGGGGGAATGCCGGGGGAACGGGTTCGCCTCGAATTTATGAGCGGTGCGTCATTGCCAGACATGATATCGCCTCCTAGTTTAGTTACGTTTACCAACTCGGCTCAGCGCGCCTGCTGTAGAAACTCTTTGATCGCTCTCATGTTCTTGGCGGGCATGATTGATTGAGTCCTCATATGCATCGTGATGGCGTCCCACTGCGACGGAGAGAACTGGGAGCCCGGGCGCGCGTTGTGACACTGGGCGCAGTAGACCGGCCAAAGTTTGGCACCTTCTATGAAGAGCCTTCGTTGGTCGGGGGTCGGCTCAAAAGCGAACACGCGCGATACCAGTGCGAGCACAATGGAAAGGGTCGTGAGTAGACTCGGTGGTGTTGGTCTCATCGAAACCTCTGTCGCTAAAAACCGATTGAGAGTTGCGTCAGCAGGGCGCGATCGTTGGGGGTTGAAGCCGGTTGGCTCAGGAGCTCTTGGGCGTGGTTGAACGTGAATGCGGTCCCACCGGCACGGGGCAGTTCGAGGTCGAATTCGGTCTGCCAGACGATGGATGGCTCGATCCAGTAGTTGAGGCCGAGAGCGACCTCGCGAGCGTGAGGCGTGAAGATCGAAGACGACCCGTTAAATCCCAGCGACGGAACGGCGGATATCTCGTTGGTGACAATCGCGCGCTGGTTTACTCCCGAGTAACGGGCAACCGGCTCGAGGCGATGAACGACATCGTCCAGGGAAGCAATTCCGGTCGTCGGCAGTCCGCGAAGAAAATAACCGAGCTGGAAGTACCAACCCTGACGATTGTCCGGTCCTCCCGAACCCGCGGGCATCTGCCTGTAGGTCTGGATCCATTCACCGCGGGCCTGAAGATCGTGGTTCAGGTACGCGAAATCCACTCCCCACGAGTTGAACCAGAATGAATCCTGCCATTTGCCGTCGTAGGTGGACGCGCCGAGTTCCAGACGGCCCAGATTTGCGTCCAAGGGAAACGGGTAAATTCGAAACCGCGCACCGAGCGCCCGGCCATTGGTGTTGATGCCAATGTTGTTTTGCGGATTGAGCGATTGCCCGACCACCGGTTGGGGCAAAGTGGAATCGAAGCTGGGACCATTTGCGATCCAGGTGGTGTAATCTACGTCCTGCCCCAACTCGCCCCATTGCGTCGAGCCTCGCAACTGCAGGCCCAGATCGGTCGGCGGTACGATGGCCTGGACGCCGTACGGGAGGGGTGCGGTTATCAGGCGATTGACCCACACCGGACTTTGATCCTCGTACCAGTCGCCAAATGGCTGATCGAAAATCCCGGCATTTATCTGCAGATAGTCGTTGAGAAATATCTGCGCAGTTGCGACCGGCAGACTGAAGCTCGCGTTGGAACCAACCGGCAGAGAAGCTGCGATCGAACCTTCGAACAGGAGCCAATCACTCATGCGATAAAGAAGGATCGGCTGAAATTGCATGGTGAAGGTGTTTTGGCTGGTCGCACGGTCGTAGATGAAGCTGACCGCCGCGTCGCCGACCAAGGTGAACTGATGGGTTCCCAGGTAGCGAGCGAAGGCGGCATTGAACTGGGACGCGGAAATCTCTCCGGAACGCTCCTGCTCGAGCTCTTCGAGGGGCCGACCAGTTTCGCTTTTGACCTGACTCGTGCCGCTGGTCAGCTTCTGGGTGACCTCGTTGAGGCGCTGATTCTGAGCTTCCATATCCCGAAGCTCGCTGGAGAGCTGACGGATGCGTTGCTCGCTCTCGTCAAAACGGCGCTGCTCGCTCTGGGCCTCGCGTTGGAGTTCCTCGATCTGCTTGCGCATCGCCGCAAGATCCTTCGCACTGCTGTGGTCATCGGCTCGGACCGCGGTGAGCGGCAAGCTAACCGCGCAGAGCAGCACCAGGCCCGCAAGCCGCCAGGGGTTGGTCCCGGCGCCGGCGCGAGCAAAATCAGCGCGGCCCGCCATTCTTCTAAAAGTCGGTGTCGCCATCATTCAAATTCCGTGGAAAGGGTTGGACGCCATCGTTACTCGATCTCGTGCATTCGCTGTGGTTTCTCCTCAGCTTCAGGTTCTCCGACTGGAAAGGGAAAATTTCCCTTCCTCAAATTGGAACCTAGTTGCCGGTGCGCGCGGGGTCAATACCAAAAAAGGGACTTTGTCCCTTTATTGCGATCTCTGCCGACAAGGATTAAATGAAGAAGCCTCAATGGCGAATCTGCAAACAAGGCTTATCTGGGCCGCGAGCGAAACGCTGCGGCCGATCGTGCGACGCTTGCTCGAGATGGGGGTGCCGTTCGGAGCACTCGAGATCAACCTGCGCGACCTGTTCGTGCGGGTCGCGGAGAGCGAGCTGGTCGCACCCGGCAAACGTCAGACCGACAGCGGAATCGCGCTCGTCACCGGCATCAATCGCAAGGAAGTTAAACGCATTCGCTCGGCCAAGCCCCAGCGCAAGCCGCCACAGTCCTTCTCGATCAATCAGGCGACCAGCCTGATCAGCCGCTGGAGGAGCGATCCGGAAACCACCGATCGCCGCGGCAGGCCGCTGCCGCTCCCATATCGCTCCGCACGTGGTGCCAGCTTTATGAAGCTGGCACGCAAGCTCACCGGCGACCTCGCCCCGGGGGTGCTGCTCAAGGAACTGGTCCGCAGTGGTGCCGTCGAGTTGCGCGAAAAGAACCTGGTGCTGCTGCGCGACGATACCTACGTGCCCAAAGTCGCAGAGAGCGGCATCCAGATTCTCGGCGAAGACGCGCCCGAATTGATCGAAACCATTCTGCGCAACATATTTGCGCAAGGACGGGAGCGGCTCCTTCAACGCAAGGTCTACTACGACAACCTCGGCAGCGAGGCGGCCAATCGAATTCGCACCGAGATTCGCCGCGAGGGCGAGCGTTTTCTGCGCCGGATTGACCGCCTGCTGTCCCGTTACGATCGCGATCGAAACCCCCATGCCCCGGGAGGCGATCGTCGTTATGCAGCACTCGGCATATACTTCCTGGAGAGCCCGTACAGCGTCCGGCGACCGGAAATTCCGCGCGATTCGTCTGCCTCGAAGTCACGGTCAAAAAAGGGGAAGCAATGAGTACCTTCGGACGATTCCGGCGGCTTACGATCGTTGGTCTGATCTTCGTCTATTCGTGTGGTGCCATCGATGGTGGCTCGCGCGGCACCGGGATAACCTCGACCCTCCAGGGAAGTGTCGCATCCGTAACAACCGCGTCCAATCCCGAGGCCTCGGTCGAAGGTCTTTCGGTGGTGGTGCAGCACCACGGTGCACACGCCCTAACCAACTCCGCGGGGGCGTTTGTGGTGCAGGGCAGCTTCGATGGCAATGTGACGGTCCTGTTCAGGCGGCAGACAGACAAAGTACACGCACGTTACTCGATCTATCTTCCGTCCGGAGGCACCATGACCCTCAATGGAGTCCGCATCGACAACACCAGCGCCACCGCGACCGTCGATTCCGCAAATATCGACTTCGTTGGTCAGATCACCCAGATCGATTGTGTCGGACAGACGCTTACCATGCTCGCGGCGAAACGGCCGCCCGGCGATACCGATACCTATACGGTGCTTTTGAACACGTCATCGCTGGTTGATTCCCAGCGGAATCCAGTGGGTTGTTCGCAGCTCCGTAACGGGCAATTCGCGCACGTTCAGGGAACCGTCAATGATGACGACAGCTTTGGTAATGCGGTTATCGTGATCGAGTGAAGCTGGAGAGGGCTCCCATTGCCTACCTGCTATTTTTGAACTTGCTCTTGGTTGCAAGATCGCCGGCTGCGGACCTCGACCGCGCCGTTGCGTCGTCGGGCCGAAAGCTTCCTCATCGCTTCTTCGAGCGATCATCTCTCCGGCACATTTCTCGCACCAGTCATTCTCGTTGGCATGCCGCGCGCAGTTACCCGAATCGAGGCTTCAAAGATTCGCTGCACCCCACCCTATTTGCGGTCAAGCGAAACAGCGGCCCGGTCGCGGAAGTTTCGATCCTTCTGGCCGGCAGCAACCGGGCCCGCCGGCAGAGGATTGAGACCTAAACCACAGAGCTGGTCTTGAGATCTTCCTGGCGAAACCCTAAACGGATGTACGATGGTGCGATCGATTGCCGCGCGCATATATGCTGATGAGTGATTCCCGAATCGATCGACGTGGTTTCCTGAAATTGGTGGCTCGCGGTGTGCCGAGCCTCGTCGGCCTTGGCGCAGCGTTCCAAATCGAGCCTCTCGCGTCGGCCGGCGCGCCATCCTGGCTGAGGGGGGTTGCGAATGCGGAGACTGCGCAAGGAGCGACGCCTCCAGGGGCTACTCACATCATCGATACGCATGCGCACTTGCAGGCGCGCGGGCCACATCATCGCCAGAGCGACTTCGGCGGTGCGGCTGCCAAGGCTCTCGAAGGCATGGATCGCGAAGGGATCAGCCGCACCATCATCATGCCGCCGCCCTTCGGCCCCGACAGCCCCGGCAAATACGACTTCGAGGACTTCTCCGGAGCAATCGGCGAATACACGAGCCGGCTCAGCTATCTGGGGGGTGGAGGAACCCTCAATCCGATGCTTCACGAAGCGGTGCGCGCGGAAACCGTCGAGGCCACTCTGGAACGGAACTTCGAAGCCCGAGCCCGCGAGATCGTAGCCGGCGGCGCACTGGGCTTCGGTGAGATGAGTTGTGAACACCTGTCGTTCAATCCCCGCCATCCCTACACCTCCGCCCCGCCCGATCATCCGCTGATGTTGCGTCTGGCCGAGATCGCGGCTCAACTGGGCGTCCCGATCGACCTCCATATGGAGGCGGTGCGCGCCGATATGCCGACCCCGCCTCGATTCCTCGAGCGCTCTCCAAATAATCCGCCGACCTTGAAGGCCAACGTCGATGGGTTCCGCGCTTTGCTCGCCAGCAATCGCAAGGCGTCGATAATCTGGTCTCATGCGGGCTGGGATAACACCGGGGATCGGACCGTGATGCTATGCGAAGATCTGCTCAGCTCGAATCCCAATCTCTATATGAGCCTGAAGATCGATTCAGTCAGCCTCCCAGTGAATCGGCCGGTCACTGCGGAGGGGGTCGCGAAGCCGGGATGGCTGGCATTGGTGAGCAGGTTCGCCGATCGCTTTCTGATCGGGAGCGACAACTTTTACGATGCTCCCGGGATAAGTCTCCGCGACCTGCCGCGCGCGGCCGACGTCCTAAACTTTGTGCGTCAACTACCGGCCGACGCCCAGACCAAGATCGCGACCGAAAATCCCCTTCGTCTCTATCGCTCTCTCAATGCCTGATGCCGCTCGGGTGAGTTAGCCATCACGCAACGCGCCTTCCTGAGAAAATGGGAAAGCCCCCGAATCCTGCCAGGTGCTCAGCGGCCTTTTAAAAAGAGTCTCAACCGGCACCGATAAAATAACGCAACTTTGTGACAGTCTCCCGCGCCGAACTTCCATATCTCGCGAAGTGCGCCTCGCCGAAAAAGGACCAGGCGATCGACAACCTCCGATTGATTGGTCCAGTGACGCATTCCGGTAACGGTTTCGAGGACGTGAGAGCTCGGCGCCTTCACGCAATAGCGGGCTCCTTTTCAACTTATTCGGAGTTTTGGTAGGGTCCGGAAAAGAATCCTCAAAACAACGATCCTGGTGCCGCACCGTTCAAGGAGCTGAGTGATGAGTGACGCCGACAAGGTATCCTCTTTGAAGCCTGGGGGAATCGATTTCGATGCGGACGCACTCCGTACCCGATACCGGGCGGAGCGCGACAAGCGGCTGCGCCCCGATGGCAATGATCAATACATCGAGACCAAAGGGGACTTCAGCCGCTACGTAGACGACCCTTATGTCCAACCCGGTTTCACCCGAAAACCGATCGACGATGCGGTCGAGGTGGTGATAATCGGCGGCGGCTTCGGCGGCTTGTTGGCCGCGGCGCGACTCCGGGAGGCGGGCGTAAAGAGCATCCGAATAATCGAGAAAGCCGGGGATTTTGGAGGCACCTGGTACTGGAACCGCTATCCCGGCGCGCAGTGCGATGTCGAGTCATACATATACCTGCCCCTGCTCGAGGAGACCGGGTATATGCCGAAGGAGCGCTATTCTTACGCACCCGAGATCCTCGAGCACTCGCGACGCATTGGCGAAAAATTCGACCTGTATCGCGACGCTTGCTTCCAGACCCAGATAAAGGCGCTCACCTGGAACGAGGAAGAGAGCCGATGGATGGTGACCACCACTCGCGATGACGTGATGCGGGCGCGATTCGTAATCATGTCGAGCGGGCCGCTCAACCGCCCGAAACTACCCGGCATTCCCGGAATCGAGACCTACACGGGCCACACTTTCCACACGAGCCGCTGGGACTACGACTACACTGGTGGCGACACGACCGGCAATTTGCACAAGCTCGCCGACAAGCGCGTCGCGGTGATTGGCACCGGGGCAACCGCGGTGCAGTGCGTACCGTACGTCGCCCAGTACGCACAACATCTCTATGTCTTCCAGCGCACGCCGTCATCGGTCGATGAGCGCTTGAATCAGCCAACCGATCCCGAATGGGTCAAGACCCTCACCCCAGGATGGCAAAAGCGGCGCATGGACTTCTTCAACGCCGCGGTCAATTTCACCGACTTGTCGCATGGTGGCAAGATCGAGCCGGATCAGGTTGGCGATGGCTGGACCGATATCAATCGCTTTAAAGGCGAGCTGGCCCGGTTGAAGCTCGATTCTGACACCACCCCCGCAGAGCGAGAGCGCCTGATGATCGAACTGGCCGACTTTCGCAAGATGAACCAGATTCGCGCGCGCGTTGATAGGGTCGTCAAGGACAGGCAAACCGCTGAATCGTTGAAGCCCTGGTATCGCCTGTTCTGCAAGCGCCCCACTTTCAACGACGAATACCTGCCGGCTTTCAATCGTCCGAATGTAACGCTGATCGATACGCGCGGGCGCGGTGTCGATCGCATCACCGAGAAGGGCCTGGTGTTCGACCGCGTTGAGTACCAAGCCGACTGCATCATCTTCGCGACCGGCTTCGAAGTGGGCACGGCATACACCCGGCGCGCGGGCTTTGATGTGCATGGCCGCGGCGGCGAGTCGCTCACCGAACATTGGAGGGGTGGCCCAAAAACGCTGCACGGCTTCTACAGCGCGGGATTTCCCAACCTCTTCCACATGGGCATTACCCAAAACTCGGTGACCGCAAACTTTCCGCACATGCTCCAGGACCAGGCACACCACATCACGGAGGTGATTCAGCACGCGAAGAGATCCGAATCGCGAGTTATTGAACCGTCCCCGGAAGCGCAAGCGCAGTGGTGTGAAACCATCGAGCGGACCGAGTCAAAGAGCCGGGACTTTCAGCTCGAGTGCACTCCCGGCTACTACAACAATGAGGGTCAGCTCGACAAAGGACCGGGATTCGTCGGGGGGCTGTACGGCGGCGGACCCATCGAGTTCCAAAAGATCGTCGACGAGTGGCTGTCAGCTGGCGGGATGAAGGGACTCAAGTTCAGCTGAGCAAGACCCGCGCTGTATTCGAGACGGGCCGGATACTCCGTCAGCAGCGCGACAAATTTAATTCCTGACCCGCAGCATCGTGTGCGAACCGCGACCACGCGGTCGATTCGGCAAAGCCGCGCTCGGCCGAGCCGCGGGGCTGCAGAAGCGCCAGGTTGGGCTCAGCAAGCGATGGCACCAATTTCACTCGGCGGTGGAACCTCGAGAGGAGCCATACCAGTGAGCCGAAACCGGCGCGAGCAAGCGCGCAAGTACTTTGACGCTTCCGCTTCATCGCAAGGCCACGCGCCGCCGCTTAGATAACGGGCGACAAGGATCAAATGCAGCCGCAGCCTGCCCGCCGGGGTAAGCGGGCATGACTGCGGCTGTCAGGGCTGGCAAATTCGCTATTGCACGGGCACCAGTTCGACCCGGCGGTTCTGTGCACGTCCTTCTGCCGTATCGTTGGAAGCGACAAAGTTGGTCTTCCCGTATCCGTGCGGGATGAGGCGGCTTGCGGATATACCCTGCTGCACCAGGTAATTGACGACTGCGTTGGCGCGCCGCTCCGAAAGTCTCAGGTTATATGCCTCGCTACCGATGGAGTCGGTATATCCATTTACGTTGACCGTTACGTTCGGATTCTGTTTGAGCGTGGCGGCTACCTCATCCAGCACCGCCGCGTCTCCCGGCCTGATTTTCGCCTTGTCGAAATCAAAATTTACTCCGCGCAACACCAGCTTCTGCGCCACTGGAGGCGGTGGCGGCGGCGGAGGTGGAGGTGGAGGAGCAGGTGGTGGTGGAGGGGGTGGCGGTGGCGCCGGATGCGGTGCCAGCGCGTAGCCGATCCCAGCTCCGGCAATCGCACCTACGGCACCCCCCACCGGGCAACCGATTTCGTAGCCTTTGCTGGAACTGGAATCGACCGCCGCCGCAATTCCGCAACCCAATCCGGCACCAACCAGTGCTCCAGCTCCCGCCCCGGCCAGAGTGTATTCCCGCTCCTCTGGCGTCAACCAGCATCCCGCGACCATCGAAAGGGCCGCGAGTGCCATCCCATAGGTGACTAGTTTTTTTCGCACGAATACCTCTCGATCGTGTTGAGCCCCACCCAATCCGAACAACACCTACCGGTGTGCTGTCAGAAACACCGGCACGAGATTACGATTCGAACTTCGAATCAGTAGAAATCCTGATTCGATGCTGCTGTCGGCCTCGACGGCCACGTGCAAATACCGCGCCCGAGATACTTGGCAGCTATTACGGCAATACTTCTGAACAAACGTGGTTTCACCTGCCAGTATCCCAGTCAATTGGTGATTACTTGGGCACATTCTCGACCTTTGGTGAAGGTCAGGCGAAGCATCAAATCGGCAGATCAGGAACCAGCGCTGGGTTGGATCCATTCTTGTTGCCCTGCTGGAACTCCGGATCATCCTTGGTCAATACCCTAAAATTGTACAGCCGAGGCCCTTGCAGAGTTCCGGTGATAAAGCGAGGGTTGGCAAAGCTGACTGGTTCGGTTTGTGCCGGGGCGGGTGGCGAGCCGTTGGCACCCGGCCTTTTGCGCACGTTCCGACCCAATCGCTGGCCCGCTACCGTTGGTGACGTCCAGACATGCACTCTTACCCTCTTCTCCCGGGTCGGTCTGGGAATGCCAATAGCAGCAGACTCTTGAGGGTCGATATTCAGTGGAACCCACCGAGGTTCCGCCCGCGTTTCTGCGTGAAAAGTTGGGACTCATCCAAGATCGCTATTGAGTATCGGGCCACTTCAAATTCGCGTAGGAGATGGATAGTGGTTACCGAAGAAGAAATGCGGGCCGCAATGATCGGTGGGCTTCGTCTGCATAACGCTCCCATCCTGTTGCTCCAGTATAGTCCCGAATGGCCGATGCTTTTTGGGCGGGAAGCGGAACGGGTTAGAGCGACTCTTGGCGAACGGGTCCTCCAGCTCGAGCACGTTGGGTCGACCGCGGTTCCAGGGCTCGCGGCAAAACCGATCATCGATATGGCGCTCGCGGTAGCTGACTCCGCGGATGAACCTCGATATGTGCCGGCAATGGAGGCCGCAGGTTACGTGCTGGAGGCACGCGAACCCGATTGGCACCAGCATCGGCTCCTCAAGGGTCCCGACACCGATATCAACCTTCATGTTTTCTCGCTCGGGTGTCCTGAAATCGGCCGACTATTGATATTCCGTGATTGGTTGCGGAACCACGATGCAGAGCGCGACTTTTACGAGCGCTCCAAGCGCGAGTTGGCGAAGCGGACCTGGAAGTATGTGCAGAATTACGCCGACGCGAAGACCTCCGTCGTTGAAGAAATCATCGCGCGTGCCCGCGCCGCCACCAACCCCATCTGAAAGCACATGTGGGAGGAGCGGTCTCGCCCAAGAACGGACTCATCGTGTGCCGGTCATGGACGAAATGATCCAACCCGCTTTAATTTGCCGATCGTCTCGGTTGGCCGCGGCAAAACGAAATGAACGCGTCGCCGAATTTGGTCGCGAGGTTCGTTGCTCCGCAGTAATGTGCTTACTCGCGAGGGGCGATGAAGCCCCGGACCTGGCTCAGATAGTCCTGCTTGCCGATGACGACCTTCTTCTGGCGAAGGATGTCGTAGGCCGTCATGACATGGAAATAGAAGTGCGGCAGCGCCCAGGCGCGCAGGAACTGAAGGCCGTTCATGTAGATCACCGTGTTGTTCGGGAGTGGAATGCTGCAGTCGCGATCTTCCGCACCGTCGAAGGCGGCCACCTCGGAGAGCTCCAGATACTCGACGGCGTTGGCGATGCGTTCTCTTAAATCGTCGAAGCTCTTCCGAAGGTTGTCGACCGGCGCCGGGTTTCTCCCTGTTAGGCGCGCGACACCGTCCCGGGCGTGATCACAGGCGAGCTGCACTTGCTGCGCGAGGGTAAACATGTCGGGTGCGAGCCGGGCGTTCACCAGGTCCAGCTTGGTGGTTTTCGCACATGCCTCACCCTTGTCGAGAATCGCCGACAGGCTCTTCAGCATCGGCACGAAACTGTCGACCGCCATCGTATGCATCGAGATTTTCAATCTCTGTGTCCTCCTTTTTTCCTCACAGGCTTTGGAGGTAATCAACGAGACGATCGTTGCTGGCCGCGATCGGGCTGACGAAGCCCATCGAGATGGCGGCATCGCGTTCGGTGATCGAATCGAAGCGCGCCACCATTTCCCACCTGGTTCGCGCGCCCATGTCCTCCAAAGTTACGGTGATCAGACAGGACGGCGGGCCTCCCTTGCGCTGGGCATGCCCGACCTCTCGCCAGGCAAGCCGTTTCGGCGGGTCGACCTCAACAAAGACGAAATTCATGTTGAGTTCGTGTCCGTCCGGGAAACGCATCACGTGATGCCACAAGCCGCCGGGGCGCACGTCCATCTCGCAGACTGGATTGGAGAAGCCCTGACCACCCCACCACTGCACGACATGCCTGGCTTCCGTCATCGCCTCCCAGACGAGATCGCGCGGCGCCTCGTAGACGCGGGTCATGACAATCACCGCCTCGTCGGCGGGAACTACCGGTGTTGTCTTCATCAGCGTTTCCTTTCCGATTTTTGAGAGCGGGCGCCCCTGGGTCGCTTGCCCCGGATTGTTTGCAAATAGTTTGCGAGGCTATCGAGGTTGCGCTCCCAGAAGCGACGATAATCCTCGACCCATGCGCAGACGGCCTCCAGCGGCTCGGCTTCAAGATGGCACGGGCGCCACTGCGCTTCCTTGCCACGAGAGACGAGTCCCGCGCTTTCCAGCACCTTAAGGTGCTTGGAGACCGCGGCCAGGCTCATATCGTAGGGCTTGGCCAACTCCGTCACCGACGCATCGCCCGTGGCCAGGCGCGCCAGAATTCCGCGCCGCGTAGGGTCGGCGAGGGCAAACAGCGTAGAGCTCAGACGATCAGTTGGCACGAACGTATTCAACCCTCAGGTTGACAACCGATCGGTTGAATACTCTTTGGAATGCTACCTGTCAAGTTTTGTGAAACAGCGCCCGCAGTTGCGGGCGCCGGCCTTTGCTCGACTGGCGGTCTTAGATATTCACCCAAACCACCGTATCGCTCCCGCACCGCGAAGGTCCCCCTCCTACAGGGTCGACCATCGGGCGTTGGAACCTTTCGCCGCAGAAACTCTCCGGACCCATTGAGGTGATGAGCAGGGCTCGAGGTTGGGGCGTGCCGCCTCGGCGTTTGCTGCCTCTCGTCGTGACTTTGACCGCGGGCGCGACCAGAAGCGAAAGCAGGGCCATGGGCTCTCCCATCGACGGCTCCCGGCCCGCGCCGCGAGGCTACCAAGGCTACACACATGCCACTCCCTAGCACGGGACGAGAGTCGGCCCCCCAAGGGACGGCATGGGCCCGCTCATTAGTGAAACCCGCGATCAGTTCGAATCTAGGCGCTGCCGGAGTGGTCACAACCGACTCGTCGAGTCAGGAAAAATGGGTGAAGACTGCGCCATGCTCTTCCTGCTCCGGCGGCAGCGTTGCGCGACGTGAGGAGTGCCCCGCGCACAGGCTCGGTAGAAGAGTCAGACAACCTTCGCCGGGTAAAGCCGGCTTTACATTGTTTCTCCCGGTTAACGGGCGCCGTTAACCTCATTGGCCGGCATCCCAAGGCAGCCGGGCAGTCTTTCGCGGCACCGGCTTTGCTCTGTCAACTTCCCAACGGAACGACAGGACAGGAGGACACACAAATGTCTATCAATACCAACGCGGCCAGCCTTCCCCAGCTAAGACAATCCCCGGCGGACAGCCAGCTCAGCGAGGCAGCGCGATTTGTGCAGTACGCCATGCTCGATGAGATTCCGGCGCTTGTCTTCGCGCTGATGACCTTGGTCTACATTGTGAGCTCGCTCTGGTCGCTTGCTTGATCCCAACGCGCAGCGAGGAGTCGTCCAGTCCCGCCAGGCGGGTGACTCCGACGGTTGCAAGGCGATAGGAGGTCCTGATCGGAATGGAAACTACGAACTTCGCCGCAGAAGTATGGGAGGTGCATTCTCTACCCATAGGCGTGATCCGGTTCGTGGGACCCTGCGAGTACCGGGGAGAGAAGTGCACCAGACCGGCGGGGATCCGGATTGAAGTGAAAAACGCGGGAGCTACGCCAGAATGGGATGGCGACTACTGCCACGAGCACGCGGAGCGGCTGGTCGAGAAAGCAAAAGCCGACGGGGTCAAAATCATTGACGATGAGCCGGCGCTTGTATCCTTAAATCGACGCCCAACCACTTATTCGCTGGAGCGACGGGCTTCGGGGTCCTAAACCACCACGGCAATCGCCGGGTCATTTTTCGGCTAGAATCAACGGAGAAGGTGCGGCCTGCGTAGCAATCGTCCTGATTGTCTTGAAGCCCGCCGCCTTCAACCACTCTCGATATTCCTTCATTGTGAACACATCACCATCGGGCGTATGCAGCAGCATATTGATCCCGAACATCAGCGCTCCTGCCGGACCGGTGCGATCGTTGTTGGGGATGAACTCGGCGATCAGGAGCAAGCCACGATCGGCCAGCGCTTCTGCCGAACGCTCGACTAGCCGTCGGCCAGCATCACGGCCTTCGCCATGAATGATGTGGCCAAGGGTGATCAAGTCATAGCCACCGCCGAAATCGACCTGCCGTAGGTCGCCTTCCAGATAGCCGTAGCGGTCGCCGACCCCGAACTTGGCCGCGTATTCGCGTGTGATTCGAGTGACCGGCGGAAGATCGAGGACCGTGACACGCGCGCCGCGGATTGTCTGGGCGAACGGGATCGACCAGGGCGCTGCGCCGCCGCCGACATCTAGGATTCGCTTGATTCGCGCGCGGCGCGCGGGACTGATCGCCGCGACCGCTGCTTTGGCAGCGACGAAGCCCAAAGGAAAGATGCACCTGACCAGAATCGAGAAGAAGGCCGCTCGCCCGGCGTCGTCGCCCGGCGGCACGAGGGGCCTACCCGATTTCACCGCCTCCGCCAACTGGAACCAGCCCATCATCTGGCTCTTGGCAAATTGATCGATTCCTTCCATGTAGAGTTCGCTTTCGCGAACCAGAAAGGCTGCAGATTGCGGACTCAGGGAGTATCGATCTCCCTTGCGGCTCAGGTACTTGAGTGCCGCCAGCGAGTCGAGTATCCGGCGCATCGCGAACTCATCAGCGTTGGCCTTCGATGCTATCTCGCCTGCGGTCCTGGCACCCGATGCGATCGACGAGAAGACATCGAGTTCAACCGCAGCTGCCACGATAAACGTGCTCCAACCGCCCCATAGCAGATCGTTCGCCACCATCATCGGCGACGGCAATCTGTCCGCCTTCTTTGCCATGAACCCCTCTTCTAGGAAGGCCCTTTATATACCAGGGACGCGGAATATCCCACTATCGTCCCCGGGGACGTCGGCGTTTGACCTTGGATCTGGGATTCCACGATCTGTCCAGCCGGATTCAAACATCCCTCCAGGCACCCCGGGAAGCATTCAAGTGCTCCACTCAGCTATGCGCTCGCCACCGGGCCGGAAAGCACCCGGACATGATTTGGGTCGGCGACAGGACGGGGACTCTTCCAAGCGCGAATTTTCAAAGCCAGGTGCGTCGGACGCGTGGAGCGGGAATTGCCCGTGCCGTCGCCAAATTGCCAAACCAACGAATTCGGAACATGGTCACGGAGGATTCCCTGGAGGAACCGGAGTTGCCCGTTCTTTTGGATTGGAACTATGGGTTTGGTAGTCCAGATTTCCGCCGCCAAGGTGGTACATATGATGATCAAAGGGGACCCCTACGACTATCCGTTCAATCAGGACCTGCGGCCCGCAAACACCGCGCTGATCGTAATCGACATGCAATTCGACTTTTGCGGCGAGGGTGGCTACGTCGACAAGATGGGCTATGACATCTCGCTGACGCGGGCAGCCATCGAGCCCCTGCGCCGAGCTTTAGCTGCTGCGAGATCGTGGGGGTGTCATGTTCTTCACACTCGCGAGGGTCACCGCCCTGACCTGTCGGATCTGCCCGCCAACAAGCGGTGGCGAAGTCGCCAGATCGGAGCCGGAATTGGCGATCCCGGTCCAAACGGCCGCATCCTGGTGCGCGGAGAACCAGGTTGGCAAATCATTCCGGAACTGTCGCCACTGACGAACGAAACGATTGTCGACAAGCCCGGCAAGGGCGCCTTCTTTTCCACCGACCTTGAATTGATACTTCGTCGCGCGGGCATCGAGAATCTCGTGTTGACCGGGATAACCACCGACGTATGCGTGCACACCACGATGAGAGAAGCGAACGATCGTGGGTTTGAATGCTTACTGCTGTCCGACTGCTGCGGCGCGACCGACTTGGGAAACCACCAGGCGGCAATCAAAATGATCAAAATGCAGGGAGGGGTCTTCGGCTCGGTATCAGATTGTGATGCCTTCGTGAAGGCGATCAACCGCTAACCGGATTCCGCCCGTGATGCTCCCAGTGCTCAAAAGACGACGTTTGGCCTCTGCGTCAATACCATGCTCTGAATCGCACTTCCGCAGATGCGATCCTCGAAAGTCAGAAGCGAGACTCCGGTATGGAATCCTGGTTCGATTTGCCCGCGGCCGTTCTGCTGGAAGTATAGAAGTCGATTTGCAAATCTGGAATTTGTCATGATCGTCCAAATTTACAGCATGACCTCGGTTGCCGACGCGGTCGCGACTGCCAACGCCGGCGCAGACTTAATCGGAGTAGTGGTGGGAGAAACCGGCCTGGTTCCCGAAGCGATTGAGGGCCGCATGGCGCGCGAAATTCTGGCAGCGATTCGTCCGCGTGCTCGGGGTGTGGCGCTCTCCCTCTCGGATGACCGGGATGAGATTTGCGGGATGGTCGACCAGGTCGAGCCCGACGTCCTGCATATCGCCGCTCGGGAGATCGATCCCGAAGACTGTGCATGGATTCGCACCCGAGTCGCGCCCGTGCGGCTGCTCAGAGCGATCGCGGTGCGCGCAGGGGAGACCCTCACGGAAGTCAGGGCGCATCAGGATTGTGTCGACTATCTGATGCTCGACTCCGGAGCGAAGGGCCTGCCATTTAGTGGGGTGGGCGGCGAGACTCATGACTGGACGATCTGCCGTAGCGTTGTTGACCTCACCCACGCGCCAGTCATCCTGGCGGGAGGGCTCTCGGCCGAGAACGTTGAGCAGGCAATCGCAGCCGTCAAACCATGGGGAGTCGATTCCTTCACCCACACCGACATCCCGGGGCAACGTGGGAAAAAGGACCTCGCTCGGGTGCGCGCGTTCATCGCCGCGGCACTGCGTGGTTTCGCGGCCATCCTGTAGTCGTCGCTTGGCGGGGACGCGCACCTGGTCAAAACCTTGGCACCACATTCTGACCGGCCACCGCGCTGCATGGGAACCGATCCTGGCGGCAGACTGTAGGGGTATACCCCCAACGGTCGGTGAAGTGCGGGACGCAGATGAGAATCCGTCATGCACGTTCTGGCGGCTGGCCAGCCGAACCTGCCTTTTTCGTCGGCGTCGCCAGCCACGCGATCGCCGCGTGCTGTTCGTCGCGCGGGGTCATTCAGGTCGAACTGGAGTCCTTAAATTTCCGCGACCGTAGTACGCCGATCAGGCAACCGCCTCAGTTCCATCAGCGAGACGCAGCCGTGCGACCTCCTGCGTGAGCGGAATACACGCGTAGATCGCGAGCGCCGCGCCCAGCCACATCGCGGCGAAAACACCAAAGGCAATCGCGTAACTGCCGCTCACGTCAAAGATTCGCCCGGCGGTGACTGGACCGATCGCGGCCCCGAGGGTAGCGAAAATTCCCGCAACCCCCTGTACGGAGCCGAGGCGTTTCAGTCCCAGGGATTGGATGAATACCAGGGGCAACAGCACCAGCGGCGTGCCCGAAGCGATTCCCACCAGCACAATGAAGCCGGCCAGCATCGGGCCGCTGCGGGCGCGGAGCAGGAGAAGCGTGCCGATGGCCGCCCCTGCGAACACGAACGAGAGCACGATTCGAGGACTTAGGCGATCCGCCGAGGGACCCATCGATAGCTTTCCGAAAGTCGACATCAGGTAAATCATGCTGAGGCTGCTAGCGGCCAGACCGGCCGTGTAACCGGCGGCGATCAGATAGACCACCAAGTGAACCAGAATCCCGCCGATCGCGCAGGCATAGAAGAATTCAGCAATTCCTATTAACCAAAAAGATCGGGTCCGAAACGCCTCTGACAATTCGACACCCGGCAGCTCTACCGGCGCTGCCTGCTTGATTGTCGGTTCTCCGACGACGCTGCCCGATGATGGACGGCCGCGCACCACGAACATCACGAGCGGCGCGACGATCAACAGCATCGGAAGAGCCATGGCGACATAACCGGCACGCCACCCACCGAGAGCAATGGCCTTGTTCGCGATCACAATCATCGCCGCGCCCCCCAGCGACGTACCAGCGAAAGTCAGTCCCATCGCGAGTCCTCGTCGTTGGCCGAACCAACTTGCAATCACCAGCGATGCGGGAATGAGAGTCGCCGCCGTCACCCCTATCGCGACGATCAGATTGGCGGCCAGCAAGGCGTAATAGCCGTCAGCGCGGCTGGCAGCAAGAAAACCAATTCCCGTCGTGAGCGCGCCCAGCAACATCACGCGGCGAGCCTCGATTCGGTCCACCAACCAACCCACTATTGGGCCACAGACACCGGCCATCAGCGCACCTGCTGAACCGAGCGTGGAGACTCTCGCGCGGGTCCAGCCGAAATACTTGAGTAGTGGAGGAAGGAACACCGGACCCGTGTTCACACCTCCTCCCCAGACGAGAAAAAGCGCGACGAACACACTCGCCGCGATAATCCAAGCTTGCCGCTCCCTGACATTCATAGGCCGCGCCCGAGCGATTCTCCTTCGCAAGGAAGGCCGCGTAAAGGACCGTTCGCTACGAGTATTCGATGCTTCGCGCCCCTCCCGGCATTGACCTTGTCGACTTCCTATCGATCGATCGCGGACGTTTCCAGGCGCGCGGGCAATTCAGTCGGGGATTCAGCTGCTCGCTTTCGGCAAGACGTCGCGATCGGTTCCGGGAGTGGACGCCATCGGGGATGTGCTATCTCCAGGGCGCCAGCTAGAGTAGCCGAAAAGGAGTCTGGTCGTGGCAGAAGAAGAGCGTCGTTTGCCTGGACTCGAGGAGCCGTGGCGAACGGCAGTGACGCTAGCCTGGGATGCTTTTGTCGGAGGCAATGTGGGTGTGGGCGCGGTTCTGACCGATGCTCACGGCCGGATTTCTGCCGTTGGGCGAAATCGCGTGTCGGACCAGGACGCCCCACCCGGCAGGCTTCGCTCGACCTTTCTCGCCCATGCAGAGATCGACGTTTTGGGACAGTTACCCCCGGGTGACCACGCGCACTATACGTTGTACACAACGCTCGAACCTTGTGCGCTCTGTTCCGTAGCCATCGTGATGGGCAACGTCGGCAGCGTCGTTTTCGCAGCAAGAGATCGCCTGTGGCGTGGGATCTCTCGGCTTACCGAAGTCAACGAATTCATCGCCAACGGTTGGCCGGCTCGGCAAGGCCCGCTGCATGGCCCAGTTTCGGTCTTCTGCGAATTGCTCCCCCTTTTCTGGTTTCTGGACCGCAAGCCAAATGGGACCGTCGTGCAGAACTACCAAACCCAGCATCCACGACTCCTGGCCCTCGCGAAAAGGTTACGAGTCGACGTTCGATTTACAGATCTGAAAGCACGGGATCTCCATGCAG